>JAEDOJ010000103.1 GCA_016302015.1 Oscillospiraceae bacterium
GAGATCACCAACAACCGGCCGGACTGCTATTCCATCATCGGTCTGGCAAGAGAAGCCGCCGCTGCCTTCAACAAGCCCATGAAGCATCACGAGCCTGTGGTGAAGGGCGGCGCGGAGGGCTGCCTGGCTGACCTTCTGGACGTGGAGGTTCCCGCGGAGGATCTGTGCAGCCGCTATACTGCCAGAAT
Source organism: Oscillospiraceae bacterium (assembly GCA_016302015.1). The sequence continues at coordinate 189 of JAEDOJ010000103.1, forward strand.
GGTTCGCAATGTGAAGATTGCACCCTCTCCCCTGTGGCTGCGCCAGCGTCTTCGTGCCAACGGCGTCCGTCCCATCAATAATATTGTTGACATTACCAATTATGTCATGCTGGAATACGGTCAGCCCATGCACGCCTTCGACTACCGCTATGTAGGCTCCGGCAAAATCATTGTCCGCCGCAGCGAAGAGGGCGAAACGCTGACCACGCTGGACGGCAACGTCCGCAAGCTGACCCCCGGTATGCTGGTCATTGCCGATGAGGCCAAGCCCATCGGTCTGGCAGGCATCATGGGCGGCGAAAACAGCGAGATCATGGACGATACCGTGGATGTGGTCTTTGAATCCGCCAATTTCAACGGTACTTCCATCCGTCAGACCGCTCTGGCGCTGGGTATGCGTACGGAAGCCTCCGGAAAATTTGAGAAAAATATCGATCCCCTGCTGACCCTCCCCGCAGTCAATCGTGCCTGCGAGCTGGTAGAACTGCTGGGCGCCGGCGAGGTCATGGACGGCACCATCGACATCCTCAATCACATCCCCGAACCCAGAGAACTGCCGCTGGAGGCGGACAAGATCAACGCCCTCCTCGGTACGGATATTTCCGAGGAGGAGATGATCGAATATCTCCGCCGTCTGGAGGTTCCCGTAGAGGGAAAGACCATCAAGGTTCCCTCCTTCCGTCCCGATCTGGTTCAGACCGCGGATATTGCGGAAGAGGTAGGCAGACTCTACGGCTATAACGAGATTCCCACCACCTCCTTCAAGGGCGTTGCCTCCGAAGGCGGCTACACCGGCACCATGGCGCTGGAAAACACCGTAGGCCGCCTCTGCCGCAGTCTGGGCTTCAGCGAAATTCTCACCTATTCCTTCGTTTCTCCCACGGTTTTCGACATGATCCGCATTCCCGCAGACTCTCCTCTGCGGAACACCATGCGAATTCAGAATCCTCTGGGCGAGGACGCTTCTATCATGCGTACCATCGCACTGCCCTCCATGCTTGCAATTTTGTCCCGTAACAACGCTTATCACAATAGCGCCTGCAAGCTCTATGAAATGGCGAAGGTCTATCTGCCCAAGGAAGGCCAGCGCCTTCCCGACGAGCCGAGACATCTGCTCCTGGGCAGCTACGGCGAGGGTGAGGACTTCTTCTCCCTGAAGGGCGAGATTGAAGCCATCTTCCGGGGTATGAATGTGAAGCCTGCCGCATATACTGCGGTAAAGGACAACCCCTCCTACCATCCCGGCCGCTGCGCCAAGGTTACCGTGGAGCGCGTTGAGGTTGGCGTTTTCGGTCAGGTTCATCCTCTGGTTGCCAAAAACTACGGCATTGACGCTGAAGTTTACGCCGCCGAGTTGAATTTCACCGCACTGGCTGATCTGCGCGAGCCTGCCGCAACCTACGTTCCCCTGCCCAAGTACCCGGCTGTCACCCGTGATATTGCCGTGGTTTGCAGGGAGGAACTCACCGTGGCCGAGTTGGAAGACTGCATCCGTAAGGCCGGCACCAAGCTGCTCCGGGACGTTCGCCTGTTTGACATTTACCGCGGCAAGGGCATTGAGCCGGGTGCAAAGTCTGTCGCCTTCTCCCTGACCCTCCGTGCCGACGACCGTACATTGACTGACGCCGATTCCGACGGTGCGGTTGCAGGAATTCTGTCCGCTCTGGAATCTCAACTGGGTGCGAAGCTTCGATAAAAATTTCTTGATTTGGTCTTTACTTTACGGCCAATTTGGTATATGATATAGGAAATAGCTGAAAAGGAGGCGTGTGTTTTGGATCAGAATACCTTAAAATTTACCGTTCCCGTGGATGCTGATGAGGAAATGAAGCAGATTCTTACTCAGGTGTATCGCTCGTTGACGGAAAAGGGCTATAACCCAATCAATCAGATCGTAGGTTATATCCTTTCAGAAGACCCCACTTATATCACCAACCACAACAACGCACGCAGCCTGATCTGCAAGCTGGATCGTGACGAGTTGTTGCAGGAGCTTGTGCGCCACTATTTGTTTGATTAAGATTGCGGTGGGGCTTTCGTGCTTGCGGAAGCCCCACTCCCCCGCTTTCGTGGTTTAGCGGCGAAGGATCGTGGGCATCATTTTCTTGGGAGGTACTTATGGCTGAAACAAAGGAAGTTCTGACTTACAAGGGGCATCCCCTTATGCGAAAGGATAATCTGATTTATTACGGTTCCATGGCCGACGAGTATATTATTATGCTGCAGGTTTTGGAAACCACCAACCTGAAGGATCTGAGCGTCGCCACCAAGGTGTCTGTTCAGCTTCAGCGAACCGATCCCAACTGCAAGGCAAGAGATCGTGTGGTAAAGAAAAGCGAAAAAGACGGCTTCTACACCGCTCTGGATCTGGGCCATGTGTGGCTGGAAAGAAATCTGAACTCCAAATAAGACCAAAAAACTCCGTTTCTCCCGAGAGACGGAGTTTTCCTTAGTTGGTAAATAATTTTGTTGAGAATTCAGCAGACATTTGTGCTGTGCTATGCTATAATCATGTCTGCGGTAATTCCATAGAAACGGGTTTTTATGGAATTCAGACAGAAATCAATGGATATCCGATTTGCATGGGGCACCATGCGAATCGGCAGGAGCAGGGATTTTTGCTATTTGTGCCGCAAAATCCCTGCGCCGGAGCAATGCGAAATAAGCCGGAAAGCCCTGCTTTTGGCGTTGTTCAGTACGCATTATAATAGAAAAAACACAAGGAGGATACCTTATGAAACGACAGATTATCCGAATCGATCAGGAAAAATGCAACGGCTGCGGTCTCTGCGCCACCGCCTGCCACGAAGGCGCCATTGAAATCGTGGACGGAAAGGCCGTGCTGGCCAGGGAGAGCTTCTGTGACGGCTTGGGAGACTGCTTGCCCGGCTGTCCCACCGGCGCAATTTCCTTTGAGGAGCGGGAAGCCCCGGCCTACGACGAGGCTGCGGTTCTGGCATCAAAAAAGTCCAGGGAAGAAAAGACCGCCGTTTCCGGCGGCTGTCCCGGCATGAAGGCCAGAACGCTTCAGCCTTCCGGCCAGCCTGTGGCAATGACAGATGCCCAATCCCAGCTTATGCAATGGCCCTGTCAGATCAAGCTCATGCCCATTCAGGCACCCTATTATGAGGGCGCAAAGCTGCTGATCGCCGCAGACTGCACCGCCTATGCCTATGCCGCCTTCCATCAGCAATTCATGCGGAAGCATATTACGCTCATTGGCTGCCCCAAGCTGGATGGGGTGGATTATTCCGAAAAGCTCACCCAGATCATTCTGAATAACAACATCCGCAGCGTCACCGTCCTGAGAATGGAGGTTCCCTGCTGCGGCGGGCTTGAAATGGCTGCCAAAAAGGCGCTTCAGGCCAGCGGAAAATTTCTTCCCTGGCAGGTTGTAACCATTTCCACCGACGGACAAATTTTAGACTGATGAACGAGTTACAAAATAAAGTAGCCGGAGCCCTCATTGGCCTGGTACGCTCGTTGGATGAGACAAATACCACAGAAGAGGTTTATCACGCAATCATAGAAGGCTTACGGGCGCTCAGAACAGATCAGGAGGAAAAATTGCTGGACGCAATTGATTTCCTTCATGCCCAAAAGCACAAAGCCGTTCCCGATTGCAGCGTATGTATGAATCCATGCGGGAAAACCTCCGACTATACGATGTCGGATCTGGAAAATCTGAAGCCGGAGGAACGGCGTGCCCGGCTTATATTGCTGGACAAACTGACAGACCTTGCCCTCTGCCGAAGGAGTCCGGAGTTCACCCGGGAGTTTCCTGTCGTTTCCCAGGCAATCTTTGCCATTGGCTACGATTATTACGAAACAGAGGAAATACATGGTCTGTGTGACAGAGTAGATCAGTTGATAAGGGAAAACGAAGAGACATAATCCATCTCGTCCGAAATAAAACTACTGCACCAACGTTTCACCGATGGTGCAGTAGTTTTTTTATGTTTGTCTAAAGGTCTATTTCAATTCTTATTCAGACTCGGGAGCAGAACGTACAAGCATATCATAACGCATGACCATGGTTGCAACCTCTGCACGGGTGGCATAACCCAGAGGCAGGATTCTTTCCTGATTGTCGCCCTGAATCAGGCCAACGCCTACTGCCCATGCCATGGCTTCCTTGGCATAGCCGGAAACCAGGGAGGCATCCTGGAAGTGGCTGTAATCGCCGCTTGCAGATGTGTCCATGCCGGAGAACTTCGCATAGCGATACAGGATCGTTACGATCTGCTCACGGGTGATCTGACCGTCGGGATCAAACAGCCCGTCGCCAACGCCATTGACAATGCCGTTCTCACTTGCCCAGTTCACCGCAGCGGTGTACCACGAGTTTGCAAGGCAGTCGGAGAACTCAGGCTTGCTGATGTTGTCGAAGTTGGGCTTGCCGGCCAGACGCCAGATTACGCTGACCAGCTCAACTCTGGACATCTCGGTGTTGGGGTCGAAGATGACTGCGCTGCGTCCGCTGAACAGTTCATGGGAAACGACATATGCTACGTTGGGAGCAAACCAGTCGCTGTCCTTCACGTCGGCAAAGGAAAGATCATACAGAGAGATCCGTCCGCAATTCTTGCAGACATAGTAGACGCTGCCGCCGGAGCTTGTCTTCTGCTCGTTCAGGTGACCGGTGGGCTTGGAATGCTCGAAGTGCTCTTCCTCGCCGCAGGAGCAGACCACATCCATATAGCCCTGCTCAATACAACTGGTCTTTACATCGTTGACGGTCGCAAAGTCGTGAACCTCGCCGGTTCTTGCGTCGAAGTGATAGACCTCATCGCCCAGAGTGAACCAGCCGGTCTGATACTTGCCACCGATGAAGTACATCTTCTTGCCGGAGGCGGAGTCCGTTGCCCAGCCGGTGTAATCGGCGGGAGCTTCCTTGCCGCAGTCCTGATCGGCACAAATCAGGGTGCCCAGGGTACGGTTATAGACGTAGTTGTGGGTTTCGGGAGTGGGATCCTCAGGTTCGTCCGGGTCGGTCTGCTCCTTGACGGTCTTCGTGAAGGTATCGATGATGGTGCCGTCCAGATCATAAGCCGTCACAGTCAGAGTCTTGGCGGTGGCCTTGACCATCACATACAGGGCGGTGTAATCCTGAGAAACCATTGCAAAGTGGAAGTTGGGATCATCGGTTGCCGCATAGTTCAGGTCACGGGACTTTTCACCCATATCGCCGCAGATCATGTAGACCGTGCCGTCGTCCTCGGCAACTCTGCCGTCCTTCAGCATCTCGGTGCGGGCATAGGAATGATCGTGGCCCGAGAAGACAATATCAATACCTGCTGCCTCTGCCACTGCGGGAATCTTCTCGTGGAAGGCATTGCTGCCGCCGTTGACGTTGGTGTAATAGGCAGGCTGGTGGACAGAGAGGAACTTCCACTGGCACTCGGTCTTTGCGGCATCCTCTGCCAGCCACTGCATTGCCTCGTCCAGATCGGCGCTGTTGTTGATCACAGCCACATAGACGCCGTTGGTCTCTACGGAGTAGTAGTCACGGCCGGGCAGGCCAAAGACCTTGTTTGCCACATCGCCGCTGAGATCGCCGTAATACTCATGGTTGCCCAGCGCCTTGAGCAGAGGAACGGAGGCCACGGCGCT
>JAEDOJ010000003.1 GCA_016302015.1 Oscillospiraceae bacterium
GCCGTATTTCTTGCCGAGAACCACGTTGCGGCCCTTGGGGCCCAGGGTGACCTTTACGGTATCAGCCAGCTGGTCAATGCCGGACTGGAGCTTCTTACGGGCTTCTTCGCCGAAAACAATCATTTTTGCCATAATTCTTTGCCTCCTACTTAGTCTACGATTGCGAGAATGTCAGACTGACGAACAATGGAATACTCCTGATCGTCCAGCTTGACCTCGGTGCCTGCGTACTTGGCGACAACAACCTTATCGCCAACCTTGACAACCATCTGAACCTCATTGCCGTCCACCATGCCGCCGGGGCCGACTGCTACGACCTGGGAGATCACGGGCTTTTCCTTGTTGGCAGTGGAGAGGATGATGCCGGAAGCGGTGGTTTCCATGGCTTCCACAGGCTTCAACAGAACACGGTCTGCAAGGGGTGTTAATTTCATAGTACATTACCTCCAATATGATATGGCGGTGACCCGCCTTACTTACTTGCTTTAGCACTCAAACTCCTTGAGTGCTAACACGTATATAATAACCATTTTGATCGGAAAGTCAAGTCCTATTTGTAAATTTTCTGCGACAAATTTTGCACAGGCTCCGGGAAGGCATAAAAAATCGGCGCTGTCCCTCGGGACAGCGCCTTGTGCGGTTTCAGTTTGCGATTTTTTCACAGAACCGCATGAGGATGGCTGCCACCTGCGCACGGGTGGCCTGCCCCTGGGGGTTCAGATAGGTGACGGAATTTTCCTCCGTTCCGTTGATCAGCTTTGCCGCCACCGCCCATTTCAGAGCGGTCTGTGCGTAGCCGCTGACCTGATCCTTGTCCGGGAAGGCGGAAAGGTCTGCCTGACCGGAGGTGTCGTAGCTCTTGGCGGCGCAGTAACGGTAAAGAATCGTTGCCAGCTGCTCTCTGGTGACCACGCCGTCCGGGTTGAAGCAGCCGTCACCCACGCCGTTGACCACCCCGGTGGAGGAGGCCCAGACAACCGCGTCGGTGTACCACAGACCGGCAGGGACATCGGTGAAGGGATTCGTGCCCTCCTTGGGAGTGCCCTCATAACGATGGAGGACGGTGACCAGCATTGCCCGGGTCATGGGGGAGTCCGGCTCAAAGGTGGTATCGCCGGTGCCGTTAAACAGATTATGGCTGACGGCATAATTGACAGCGTCAGCGTACCAGGCAGAGCCGGGGACGTCGGAAAATTGGGAGACAACGATGTCAAGCTTCTCCAACAGACCGCAGCAGGTCACGGTGATGGTCTGCTTGCCGGTCTTGCCGGGAGTAAAGCCGGTGCAGAATTCCTTCATCAGGGGCAGATACGTGGTGCCGCAGCCGCATTCAAGGGCCAGGGTCAGCCGGGCGTCGTCGATGGAGGCGCAGTCGCGGGATACGATATTGCTGCTTGCCAGCTTGATGGAGGTGTACTTACAATGAAAGCCGGTATAGAAAAGCTGCACCCAGTAGGAACGGTAGCTGTCGCTGAACTCAGCATAGCCCGTACCCATATGGCGGAAATCGGCGTCCAGAATTTTGTCTCTGTGGCCGGGGCTGTTCATCCAACCGCTGACCACAGCGGCAGGATTGGGATAACGGGCGGCAATATTCTCTTCGTATGTACTGTAGGAGCCGCAGCCTGCTTCCTGAAAAACCGAGCTGTAGGGAGTGCCGTCAGGACGGGTATGAGAAAAGGAGACGCGAAGCTCGTCGCTTCGGATATCGCAGGCCTTCTGCAGGAGGGAGGTGGTGGTCAGGGGTTCCAGACCTTCCGCCAACCGTTCCCGGTTGGTACGGAGCAGAACGTCCCATTCAAAGTCGCTCAATCCGCTTTCCGCAGGCAGGGGAGCGGCGGATACCGTGAAAACGGCACAGACCAGCAGACAGAGACAGAGCAAAAGGGCAGTGGTACGTTTCATAATAACATCCTCCTCATTTATAGATTAAATGTATTATATCAAATTGCCATATTTTTTTCAAGAGGAAGAAAATGCCGCTGGGGGGTATCCCAACGGCATAATACTTATTCAACGGTGACGGATTTTGCCAGATTTCTGGGCTTATCCACGTCGCAGCCTCTTGCCAGAGCCATGTAATAGGAGAAGAGCTGGAGAGGAACGACGTTCAGACTGGGCTGGAGCAGGGGATGGGTCTTGGGAACCAGCAGACAGCGGTCTGCGTTCTTTGCCAGCTCTCCCGCCAGATCCTCGGTGGTCAGACCGAGGACAACGGCGCCCCGAGCCTTGACCTCCTTCACGTTGGACATGGTTTTTTCAAACAGGTCGGGAACGCTGGACACAGCCACCACCAGCGTGTTATCCTCAATGAGGGAGATGGGGCCGTGCTTCAGCTCACCGGCGGCATAGGCCTCAGAGTGAACATAGGCGATCTCCTTCAGCTTCAGGCTGCCCTCCAGACAGGTGGCGCTGTCCAGATTCCGGCCGATGAAGAACACATCATGACGATCCCGGTAAAGCTGCGCCAGCTCCTCAATCTGCGCCAGCTTTTCCTCGGTGATGAGGGTGGAGAGCAGACCGGGAAGCTCCGTCAGGGCGGTCATCATGGCCTGATATTCCTCCTGCTTCAGGGTGCCAAGCACATCGCCGATGTACATGGCCAGCAGATAGATCACGGAGAGCTGGGTGGAATAGGCCTTGGTGGTCGCCACGGCGATCTCCGGCCCTGCCCAGGTGTAGATCACATCGTGGGCCGCCTTGGAAATGGCGCTGCCCACCACGTTGACAATCGCCAGAGTGTGGGCGCCCAGGGTGTTGGCCTCCCGCAGAGCGGCCAGGGTGTCGGCGGTCTCGCCGGACTGGCTGATGATGATCACCAGCGTGTCGTCTCCCAGCACCGGCTCACAGTAGCGGAATTCGGAGGCCAGAACAGGCTCTACGGGAATCCGGCAGGTTTTTTCCAGAATGTACTTGCCCAGACAGCCCACATAGTAAGCAGAGCCGCAGGCAACGATATAAATCCGGCGGATTCCCCGGAGATATTCAGGGGTGAGGTGGAGATCATCCAATACCACCCGGCCGTTTTTGATCCGGGGACTGATGGTGGCCTTCAGCGCCTTGGGCTGCTCGTGGATCTCCTTCAGCATGAAGTGGGGGAAGCCGCCCTTTTCCGCAGCGGACATTTCCCATGCAATATGCTCCGGCAGCCGCTCTGTTTTTTCTCCCAGAGCGTTGAAAAACTCAGCGCTGTCGGCGGTGAAGCGTACCATATCCCCATCGTTCAGATAGACCACCTCACGGGTGTACTTCAGGATGGCGGGGACGTCGGAGGCGATAAAGTTCTCCCCCTCGCCGAAGCCGAAAATCAGAGGGCTGTTTTTCTTCACGGCGATCATGGTGTCCGGGACGTCCTCGCAGAGAATGCCCAGCGCATAGCTGCCGGAGAGCTTCTCCACGGCACGGCGGGCGGCAGCCAGAAGATCGCCCTCCATTTCATAGTAATACTCGATCAGGTTGGAGGCAACCTCCGTGTCGGTTTCGGACTGGAAGTCCTTCCCCTTTTCCAGCAGGTAGTCCTTCAGAATCTGGTAATTTTCGATGATGCCGTTGTGCACCACGCTGATTTTGCCGTTGGAGGACACATGGGGATGGGAATTTTCCCTGGACGGGATACCGTGGGTAGCCCAGCGGGTGTGGCCGATGCCGATGGTGCCGGGGATGGCCGCACCGCCCTGGGTGAGGTCGTTCAACTCTGCCAGTCTGCCCTTGGCCTTTGCGATCTGCAGACCATTGTGGGTGCAGACGCAGATTCCCGCGGAGTCATAGCCCCGGTATTCCAGCTTGGACAGACCGTCCAGCAGAATGGGCGCCGCCTGCTGCTTGCCAATATAACCAACGATTCCACACATAGTTTTAACTCCTCTGCCGCAGGGGAGAAGCTCCGCACCTGCGTTTCAATCCTTATATTCTATGGATTTTCCAGCGAACTGTGAAAATCCCCTTACGTCCGGAGAGACATAAGGGGATTATACTAAATAACCTTATCAAAATCAACTGAAAATTTGCATTTTTCAACGATATAAAGAAACTTAGTCGAAAATGGACAATTGCTGCTGGGTTAGATGGCGGATGGAGCGCAAGTCCTCCGGTACGGGGATGGCACCCAGACCGAGGAGAGCCGCCGTACCCGGGGCGCCGTCATCCAAAACGTAGACAGGGGAAAGGCCGTGGCGGAGGTTGTGAGCGGCTCCGTCCCAGGTGCCGCCTTTGGCCTGGGGGCACTGAGCCACAAAGACCTTCTCTCCCAGTGCGTGGATGGGGTGGTTTCGTGCCAGCGCCCGATAGGGGGTAAAGGAAACCTCATAGCCCTCCAGACCGCAGTAGAGAATATGGTCCCCCTTGGGCAGATCGAGGAGGGAATCGGCAACAAAGGCAATCACATTGCCTCCCGCCTCAAGGCAGGCCTCCTGAGCGGCCAAATCCGCTCCCCGGGCGTTGCCGGAGACCAGCGTATAGCCCTCCGCAGCGGCAAGCCTGCCGATTTGCCGGGCAAAGCGACGCCCCTGCTCCAGTAGTTGCCGGGACCCCACCACGGAAACGCAGGGGGTCTGAAGCAGGGAAAGCTGACCCTTGCAGAAGAGGACGGGAGGGCAGTGCTTCCCCAGCCTCCGAAGCCGCCGGGGAAAGCCGGGGGAAATTCTTGTGATCGGGGTGATATCCGGCTGCGCCTGCAGATAGACCCGGAGTTGATCCTCCCGGTTTACCAGAGCGGCAATTCTCCGGCTGAGCTCCGGAGGAAAGCCCTGCTCACGAAGGGACGCTTCGTTCAACTCCGGCGCGGCGTCTCCCCCGGCGGAGGGCACCAGCGCCGACAGCTCCTGAAACTCCGTGGGGGTAAAGGGCTTGACCGCCTGCCCCAGAGGACAGCAGAGAAGCATCAGCAGCTTTTCCGGGGAGGTCATCAGAATTTCTTCCTCTGGGGATGCTTTTCCTCCTCCGGTGCGGGAATCAGACAGCCGTATTCGTCAAAAATCATGGGAGTGATGTGAAAATCGGCAAATTTCGCAATTTCATCCAGCTTGGCCTTCTCCGGGAAGGAGCCAATGAGGGTAAAGGAAATTCCCTTTTTCCTTGCCCGGCCGGTTCTGCCGATGCGATGAATATAGTATTCATTTTCATCGGGGACATCATAATTGATCACCCCGTCCACATCGTCCACATCAATGCCCCGGGAGGCCACGTCCGTGGCAATGAGCACAGGGAGATTGCCCTTGCGGAATTTCGCCATGGTGCGCTCCCGGACGGACTGCTTGATGTCGCCGTGGAGGCAGTCCGCCTGAATCCCGGCCCGCTTCAGATCATCGCTGAGCCGCTGACACATGACCTTGGTGTTGCAGAACACAATGACCCGCTCAAAGGCGCCGGAATTGAGAATGCGAAGCATGGCCTGCTCCTTTTCCAGTCTGGGCACGGTGATGGAATACTGGTCGATGTCCGGCTTGCTCTCCTCCGTGGGGGCGACGGTGATTTCCACCTCGTCCCGCTGATACATCCAGCTGACGGTCATGACCTCCTGAGAAATGGTGGCGGAGAACAGACCTAAATTCACACGGTTTTTGATCTTGTTGAGAATTTTTGTCACATCGTCGAAGAAGCCCATGTCCAGCATCCGGTCAGCCTCGTCCAGAACGACGGTTTTGATCTTGTCCAGACGAAGATTCTTCCGGTTAAAATGATCCATCAGTCTGCCGGGGGTGGCAACCACAATCTGGGGATGCTTGCTCAGCGCCCTGACCTGAGGCTCCATCCGCTGACCGCCGTAGACCACGCAGACCCGGATATTCTTATAGTATGCCAGCAGACCGTTCAGCTCATCGCCGATCTGCAGCGCCAGCTCTCTGGTGGGCGCAAGAATCAGTCCCTGCAGGTCTTCGCTGTCCGGGTCGATATGCTCGATCATGGGAATGCCGAAGGCAAAGGTCTTGCCGGTACCGGTGGGAGCCTTGGCGATCACATCCTTCCATTGAAGCAGAGGGGGGATGGCCTCCTCCTGCACCTTGGTGGGCAGTCCCACGCCTTTTTTCTCCAGCGCCATCAGGATTTCACTGCTGACGCCCAATTCCTGAAATGTTTTTGGTGATTCCATGTTTTTCCTCGCTTTAGGATACGTTATATATCTCCGGGTTCCTCAAAAAGCCGAAAATCAACCCGGGGTTTTCAAAAATTCGGTGGAATAAGTATAGCAGACTTTTGATTTGATTGCAATCCAAAAAATACTTCGCAAATGGAAGGTTATTCGACATTTTTCGCAAAAAGGGCTTGCAAAACATATGTAAAATTGGTATAATAAATTAAATTTTTTGAGAGAGCGATGAGAGATGAGAACGAGAGTAATTTCCCTGCTTCTTGCGCTGATCCTTCTGATCAGCCTGCTTCCCGTTGCGGCGGTCAGCGCGGCGGGGGACGCAATGCCCGATGCCGAGGTCAGAGAGCTTCTGAACAATGCGGAGCTTCACCCTCAGCGTACCGGTTATCCGGAGCTGGACGCCCTGATGCGTGGGATTCTGGAGGATTGCGAGGAAGAGGATACCTATACCAAGGTCAAGACCGCCTATGACTGGGTGGTGCAGAACGTGAAGTATTCGTGGAAGCCCTATTCTCAGAATTACGCGCCGGCCTATGACTGCTTTAACGTGGATCATCATCTGTACTATGAAGTCGGTCTGGAAGAGGCTGTCCCCGCTGAAATCGCCAACCGGGCCTATCATGCCATGAAGGTGAAGGAGGGCGTCTGCTACGACTATGCGGCGGCCTTTGCCCTGCTGGTGCGGTACATCGGCATTGACGCTTTTGTTCATACGGGCATTTTCCTGCTGGAGACCTCCAGCCAGACCCCCTGCCACCATGGGTGGACAGAGGTGCTGATTGACGGCGAGTACTACGTCTTTGACCCTCAGAGAGAATACCGCCTGTGCAACAGCGGCTACTCTCCCATAAAGAACTACTATTTCGGCGTAAAGAGTGAAGACGCATGGCGATATCCCCAGCCGGAGACGGAGATCAACGCCGCCCGGGATGCCGGCTTCCTGCCGGTAGCCGCCGTGCGGAGACAGACCGTCTCCGTGGTGGCGAAGGCCACCGCCTCCGGGGAGACGACCGGGACGGATTACTACATGACCGGAGACAAGGCCACCGTCACCGTAACGCCTACGGGAGACAACGCCTTCCTTGGCTGGTATGACGAGGCGGGACAGTTCCTGTCGGAATCCACCTCCTATACCTTCACCGTGACCAAGGATACCATGGTCATCGCGGTTTTTGAAAAGGAGTATTTTATTGATGTCCCCAAGGGCGAGTGGTATTATAAGGATGCCAATGAGGCCGGTGAACGGTGGATCATCAACGGCATTCGCCCCTTTGTCTTCGGGGCGGCGGAGCCGATCACCCGGGCTATGGCGGTGACCATTCTGGCCAGAGCGGTTCAAGGGGAGATGACCAGCGGCGCGACCGGGTTTACCGACGTGCCGGAAGACGAGTGGTATGCCCAGGCGGTCAACTGGGGCGTCTCCACCGGCGTGGTGCAGGGCATGACCCCCACGGAATTCGCTCCCGCCGATTATGTGACCAGAGAGCAGTTCATCACCCTGGTGATGCGTGTGGTGGACAATCTGGAAAAGACGCCGGAGCTTACCGAGCTGGAGTACACCGACGTGGAAGACATCAGCGAATATGCCCTGGAGCATATGGAGGCCGCCCAGACCATCGGCCTGCTCAGCGGCTATGAAGACGGTTCCGTCCGTCCCCAGAGCAATCTGAACAGAGCGGAGGGCGTGGCTCTTGTGATGCGCCTTCTTCGCTGGCTGGAAATGTAAGACAAAATAACTGACAGGCTGCACTTCGTGCGGCCTGTTTTTTTCTGAAAACAGGGAATAATCTGTGATTTTCCCTTCTTAGACGGAAAAACCTTGATCCTGGGGAGAAAAAATGATTGCATTTTTCATATATTGATAGTATACTTAGTATGAAGTGGAGCCGAATGGAGCAAAAATGAGGAAAAAGGAGGCGAAGGGAATGTACGGTCAATATAAGCACACATTGGATCCCAAGGGACGGCTGTTTGTTCCTTCCAAGCTGAAGGAAGAATTGGGCGCCTCCTTTTACGTTGCCAAGGCGGCGGACGCCTGCCTGACGGTCTACCCGGAGGAGGAGTGGCAGAAGGTTCTTGCCCACTGCAATGAGCTTCCCTCCTCCAAGGCACGGGCCATGCGGTTCTTTTTTGCCAACGTCTGCAAGTGCGAGCCGGACAAGCAGGGGAGATTCCTCCTGCCGGAGTCCTTCCGGGACTATGCGGGGATCACCAACGAGGTGATTTTCCTTGGACAGGCCGGCCGTGCGGAGATTTGGGCCGCGGAGCGGTACGAGGCGGAGGAAGCGAAATATCTGACGCCGGAAGCCATTGCGGCGGTCATGGAAGAATTGGGGTTCTAATGGAATTTTCACATAAATCCGTCCTGCTGGACGAGTGTATCGAGGCTTTGCATATCAAGCCGGAGGGGATCTATCTGGACGGCACCCTTGGGGGTGCGGGGCATTCTCTGGAGATTGCCAAACGCCTGACCACAGGCCGTCTCATCGGCGTGGACAGGGATCTGGTTGCCCTGACCGCCGCAGGGAAGCGGCTGGAGCCCTATTCGGATCGGGTCACCACGGTGCATTCCAATTTTTCGGAGTTGGAACGGATTCTGGCAGACCTGGGTCTGGATGCTGTGGACGGGATGCTCTTTGATCTTGGGGTTTCCTCTCCGCAGTTGGATGATGCCCAGCGGGGCTTCTCTTATATGGCGGACGCACCGCTGGATATGCGGATGAATAAGGAAGACAGCCTGACGGCCTACGACGTGGTGAACGGCTGGCCTCAGGAGGAGCTGCGCCGGATTCTGTTTGAGTACGGCGAGGAGCGGTATGCGCCCCTGATTGCGGCGGCCATTGTCCGCAAACGGGAGCTTGCGCCCATACAAACCACCCTGGAGCTGGTGGACGTGATCCGCAGCGCCATGCCGGGACAGGGTCTGCGGGAAAAGCAGCACCCTGCCAAACGCAGTTTTCAGGCCATCCGCATTGCGGTGAATGATGAACTGGGCGCGGTAAAAAAGCTGATGCAAACCGCCTTTCAGCATTTGAAGCCCCAGGGGCGGTTGGCGGTGATCACCTTCCATTCTCTGGAAGACCGTATCGTCAAAAGCGAAATGCAGCAGGCAGCCCGGGGCTGCACCTGCCCCCCGGAGTTTCCGGTCTGCGTCTGCGGAAAGAAGCCACAGATCCGACTGGTAACCAGAAAGCCCATTGTGTCCGGGGAGAAGGAACTGAAGGAAAATCCCCGGGCGAGAAGCGCCAAGCTGAGGGTGGCGGAAAAACTGTAAGAAGAAAGGAGCGCACGGAAGATGAGATATCCCACGGAGGGTTCGTCTGCAGTTCAGACCCGGGAAAGTGCGGCTCGTCCTCTGAAGCGCTCTGAGGGGCTGCCGGAGGAGCCTCTTCATCCCGGCCCGGCACGAAGGGTCAAAAGCAAGCTGCATATTTCACCCTTTGCCGTTCTGGGCAGCGGGGCGGCGCTGGTGATGCTGTTCCTTGTGATTTTCAGCTATATGCGGCTGTATGAGACCCAAAGCACCGTCAGCGGGTTAAAACAGGAAATCACGGAATTGGAGCAGCAGCAGGAACGGCTGTCTGCCCGGTTTGAAAACGCTTTGAATTTGGAGGAGGTGGAAGCCCGTGCCCGGAAGCTGGGGCTGCGGGAGCCTCTGCCCTCACAAATTGTCTATGTAGAGGTGGCGGCCGGCGATACCACAGAGGTCTTCCAGGCGCCGGAGGAGGGAAATATTTTCCGCCGGGTCTATGAGGCCATTGCCGGTACCATTTCCGATGCCGTGGAATACTTCTTATAGTCTGCCACATATAGTAAACAAGCAGAGCATGGGCGGTGAACCACGGTTCCGCCCATGTTTTTGGACTATGAATCCCGGAGGCAAGCATGAAGAAGGATCGCATCAAACAAACGATGCCTCCGATCCGGCGGCAGAACCGTTCGGTTTCGGACACCTATATCCGTAAGGGGATTTTTGTCCTGATGG
The DNA here is from genome assembly GCA_016302015.1 of Oscillospiraceae bacterium. The sequence continues at coordinate 10,074 of JAEDOJ010000003.1, forward strand.
TGCTTCTGGGTGTGGTTGCCTTTGGGGTGCTGACAGGACGGCTGGTCAAGCTGATGCTTGTGGATCATGATTATTATGAATCCAAGGCCATCAGCAATCAAACCCGGAGCACCAGCGTAACCGCCTCCCGGGGCACCATTTATGACCGGAATATGGAGGTCATGGCGGCCTCCTCCAGCGTGGAGAATATTTTTCTGGATCCGCTGGAGCTGTCCCAGAACAAGGTGGACATTGACGCTTTGGCCAAAAATCTGGCGGAGCTTCTGGATTTGGAGGAGGACTATATCAAGGAGCAGGCGGCGGACACCTCCATGCGGTATAAGGTGATCAAGCGAAAGCAGCCCCAGGAGGTCTGCGACGCGGTTCGCGGCTATGTCAGCGAAAACGGAATTATCGGCGTACATTTGGAGCCGGATTCCCTGCGATATTATCCCAATCACCAGATTGCCTCTCAGCTTCTGGGCTTTACCAACACGGAGAACAAGGGTGCGGAGGGGCTGGAATCCTATTACAACACCACGCTGGAGGGAACCGCGGGCGCGGTGATCACCACCAAGGGGAATAACGAGACGGAAATGCTCTATTCCTATGAGAAATACTATGAAGCCAGCGACGGGGACAGTCTGGTTCTGACCATTGACCGAACGGTGCAGCGGTCGCTGGAAAAGCAACTGGAGGATGCGGTTGACCGCTACGATGTTCTCAACGGCGCCTTCGGCATTGTGATGGACGCCCAGACCGGAGAGGTTCTGGCCATGGCGACGCTGGGCAATTACGATCCCAATCAGTATCTGGACATTGCGGACGGGAGAACGGCTGCGGCGCTGCAGGAGCAGTATATGGCGGCGCTGGAGCTTCCCGACGGCAGCCAGCTTCGCAATGCGGCCATGGAGGAATATCAGGACGCTCTGGCGGAGGCCAGACTGAAGCAGTGGCGAAACCGCTGCGTGTCCGACGGCTATGAGCCCGGCTCCACCTTTAAGGTGATCACTCTGGCCTCCGCGCTGGATTCCGGGGCGGTAACTTTGAACGATACCTTCCACTGCGGCGGCGTGGAGCAGTTTGAGGGACGGTCCCAGCCCCTGAACTGCTGGAGACACACCGGTCACGGCAGTGAAACCACCGCTCAGGCGTTGCAGAATTCCTGCAACATTGCCTTCGGTCATATCGGCCTGATGATGGGCGGCGATACCTTATATGATTATTGCAGCGCCTTTGGCCTGATGGAGCGTACCGGCATCGACCTTCCCGGCGAGGCCAGCGGCCTGTTTCATACCAGAGAACGGCTGGCGGATCAGGATTCCTACGGAACCTCCTACCTGCTGGCAACCTCCTTCGGACAGACGGTGAAGCCCACCCCCATCCAATTGGTTCGAGCCATTTGCGCCGTGGTCAACGGCGGCTATCTGCTGGAGCCTTATGTGGTCTCTCAGGTGCTGGACGGCAACGGAAACGTGGTGGAACAGCATGAGCGCACCGTGGTGCGGCAGGTGATCTCCGAGGAAACCTCCGCCACCATGTGCGAGCTGATCGAATCCGTGGTGACGGAGGGGACGGCGAAGAACGCCAAGGTGGCAGGCTTCCGCATCGGCGGCAAAACCGGTACGGCGGAAAAAACCGACCAAAAGGATGAAAACGGCGAGTATACCAACGATAAAATCGTCTCCTTTGTGGGCATTGCGCCCATGCAGGACCCCAGATATGTGGTTTTGGTGGCTTTGGATACGCCCAATGCCGCCACAGGCCAGTATATTTCCGGCGGCGTCATGGCGGCGCCTACGGTAGCGGCGGTGTTTGAGGATATCCTCCCCTATCTTGGGGTGGAGCCGGAATACGGGGAAGAGGATCTGAGCCGGGTGAACATCGCCATGCCCGATGTCATGGGCATGACCCAGACAGAGGCGGCGAAGGTCTTAAAGGAAAACGGTTTGGACTGGAAAATCATCGGGGAAGGCAGCAGCATCATGGGACAGATTCCCGCAGCGGGAAAGGCCCTTCCGGGAAATTCCACGGTGATTCTGTATTTGGACGATTCCATGCCAAAGGATCAGGTGGAAGTGCCTGATCTCATGGGTATGACCGTGTCCGAAGCGACGCAGGCGCTGATGGATTTGGGCCTGTATTTGCAGGCCAGGGGGACGGATACTACCGCATGGTATGTGGTGGTAACGGATCAGGATCTGGAAGCGGGTACCAAGGTAGACCGTGGTACGACCATCACGGTAATTTTCGCTGATACCACGGCGATGGATTAGGAGCAGCTATGAAATTAGAAGCACTGATAAAAGATATTGAAATTCTGAACACCAATGCGCCCATGGATCTGGAGATCACAGGCGTCAGCTATTCCACAAGGACGCTGAAGCCGGGAGACCTGTTTGTGGCCATCCCCGGCTTCGCCACGGACGGACACAGGTTTATTCCCGACGCAATCCGCCGGGGCGCAGCCCTTGTCCTGTGCGAGAGGGAACTGCCGGAGACTGTGCCCTGGGTGCAGGTGGCGTCCTCCAGAGAGGCTCTGGCAAAGCTGGGGGCCAACTGGTACGGACACCCTGCCAAAGCCATGAAAATGATCGGCGTCACCGGTACAAACGGAAAAACCTCCACCACCTACCTGCTCAAAGCCCTTTTGGAGAACGCGGTGGGGGCGAAGGTGGGGCTGGTAGGTACTATCTGCAATATGATCGGGGAGGAGGTTCTGGAAACAGAGCGTACCACCCCGGAGAGCTTTGAATTACAGGGTCTTCTGGCGCGGATGCGGGACGCAGGCTGTACCCATGTGGTCATGGAGGTTTCCTCCCATGCCCTGGTGCTTCACCGGGTGGGGGAGATTCGGTATCAGGTGGGGGCGTTTACCAACCTGACGGAGGATCATCTGGATTTTCATAAGACCATGGAGGAGTATCGCAGGGCAAAATCCCTGCTGTTCCGCCAGACAGACCGGGGCGTTTTTGATATTGACGACCCGGCGGCGGGAAAAATGATTGACGAAGCCGCCTCCAGCGTATATACTGTTGGTATTGCGCCTTCGGCAGACCTCCACGGGGAAAACATTGTTTTAGGCTCTGACCATATTGAAATGGACGTGGTGGAGGGAGAGAAGTCCGCCCATCTGCGGCTGGGGATTCCGGGCAGATTTACCGTCAGCAATGCTCTGGTCACCCTGGGCATCGCCCGCCAGTTGGGGATTGATCTGGAAACTGCGGTAGCGGCTCTGTCCAGGGCCAGGGGGGTCAAGGGTCGGATCGAGGTGGTTCCCACCCCCGGCAGAGACTTCACCGTGCTCATCGACTACGCCCACACTCCCGACGGACTGGAAAATGTCCTGAACTCCGTCCGGGACTTCTGCAAGGGCAGATTGATCGCCGTGTTCGGCTGCGGCGGGGACCGTGACCGCACCAAACGTCCCATTATGGGGGAGATCGGTGTGCGCTGTGCGGATTTCGCCATCATTACCTCCGATAACCCCAGAACGGAAGAGCCTATGGCGATCATTCAGGATATCCTTGAGGGGGTAAAGGGAACAAAAACCCCCTATCTGGTGGAGGAGAACCGAAGGAAGGCCATCCGTCTTGCCATCTCCATGGCGAAAAAGGACGATATTATCGTGCTGGCGGGGAAGGGACACGAGACCTACCAGATTTTGGGCACGGAAAAAACACATTTGGATGAACGTGAGGAGGTTGCCTCAGCGTTATGGGAAACCAGAGAATTACCCTGAAGCAGGCAGCGCAGTGGTGCGGCGGCAGCGTTGCGCCGGAATTTGAAGCTGTCACCTTCAGCGGAGCAAATTTTGATACCAGACGGCTGGCAGCGGGGGAGCTGTTTGTTGCCATCGTGGGCGAACGGGACGGCCATGACTTTGTCCCTGCCGCCATGGAAAAGGGGGCGGCGGCAGTCCTTGCCAGCCGGCCTCTGGCGCAGACCATTCCTGCCATCTATGTGGAGGATACGGTCACCGCTTTGCAGGCCGTCGCCAGAGAGTGGCGGGAGAGCCTGAGCTTCCGCAGCGTGGGCATTACCGGCAGCGTGGGAAAAACCACCACCAAGGAAATGACGGCGGCGGTGCTGGAAACCACCTATCGCACCTGTTATACCGCTGAAAATTTCAATAACGGTCTGGGACTGCCTGTGACGGTGCTGGGCATCCCGGAGGACTGTCAGGCGGCGGTGCTGGAAATGGGCATGAACCATTTCGGAGAAATCTCTCTCCTTACCGCCATTGCCCAGCCGGAGCTGGCAGTGATTACCAATGTGGGAACCATGCATATTGAGAATCTGGGTTCCCGGGAGGGGATCCTCCGGGCGAAGCTGGAGATTTTGGAGGGACTGCGTCCCGGCGGAACCGCTGTTTTCAACGGAGATAACGACCTGCTGGCTGCCGTGGCAGACCGGTACCATGCCGTCACCTTCGGCATGGAGGAGCATAACACCGTCCGGGCTGTGAAAGTGGAAGAATTTGAGGATGAAATTCACTTTTCTGCCCTTGCCTTTGGTCAGGAGCTCCCGGTGATCCTGCCGGTGGCGGGGAAGCATAATGTGTACAACGCCCTGGCCGCCATTACGGTGGGTCTGCTGTCCGGCGTGAGCCCGGAGAATATCCAGAAGGCTTTGGCCGGCTTCCATAATACGGGGATGCGGCAGAACCGGAAGGAACTGGGCTCGTGGCACATTCTGGAGGATTGCTACAACGCCGGGCCGGAATCCATGGGCGCAGCCCTGGAGGTTCTGGCACAGGCGGGAGGCAGAAGGATCGCCGTGCTGGGCGGTATGCTGGAATTGGGAGACTTTGCCCCCGGCCTGCATTATGAGGTGGGCAGGAAGGCGGCAGCCGTGGCGGATCTGCTCTTCGCCTACGGAGAGCAGGCACAGCAATACGTTCTTGGGGCAAAGGCGGCAGGGCTGGAGCAGGCCTGGTATTTTGACACCCACGAAGCCCTTGCCCAAAGCCTGAAGGAGAAAGCCCTCCCCGGAGATACCATTCTGGTCAAGGGCAGCCGGGGTATGCGAATGGAGCGGGTGCTTCAATTATTAGATACAACCGATGGAGGAAAACATCATGGATAAGTCGTTGATTTTGGTACTGGTCTCAATCGTTGGAGGCTTCGCCCTGGCCGCCGGGCTGGGAAAGCTCATTGTTCCCGCGCTGCGGGCGCTGAAAGCGGGTCAGTCCATTCGTGAGGTAGGCCCCAAGTGGCATAACGGCAAGGCCGGAACCCCCACCATGGGCGGTCTGGTGTTTATCGCCGCCTCGCTGCTGTGCGTTTTTACCGGCATTCCCGCTCTGCTGGCGGGAGAGTATTCCCACCTGCTGGTGCTGGGACTGGCGGTCATGTTCGGCCTGATCGGCTTCTATGACGACTTTATCAAGGTCAAAAAGCACCGGAATCTGGGGCTGACCAGCCTGCAAAAGCTGGTGCTGCAGATTTTGGCGGCGGTAGTCTTCCTTGTGGCCATGCACTTCACCGGCAATCTCAAATATGACCTCTATATCCCCTTTGTGAAGGAACCTGTGGTGCAGATTCCCGTGGTGCTGTATCTGGCGGTGGCGATTTTTGCCATTGTGGGCTGCGTGAACGCAGTCAACCTGACCGACGGCATCGACGGCCTTGCCACCGGCGTCACCCTGCCTGTGATGGTTTTCTTTGTCCTTGCCGCTACCGGCCTTGGAAAAATGGGGCTGGCCACCTTCCCGGCGGCTCTGGCCGGCGGTCTGGGGGGCTTCCTCTTCTATAATTTCTATCCCGCAAAGACCTTTATGGGCGACACCGGCTCTCTCTTCCTGGGAGGCGCTGTGGTGGGCATGGCCTTTGCCCTGGATATGCCGCTGGTATTGCTCCTGGTGGGCATCATCTACATCATCGAGACCCTTTCCGACATCATTCAGGTGGGCTATTTCAAGCTGACCCACGGAAAGCGTGTGTTCAAAATGGCGCCGATTCATCACCACTTTGAAATGTGCGGCTGGTCGGAAAAGAAAATCTGGACGGTTTTTGTCTCCGTCACCGTGATCATGTGCGTGCTTGCCTGGTTCGGCGTGCGGATCTGGTTCTAAACAGTTAGGAGGAACAGGAGTGCTGGGGAAAAAGAAGGGGAATACGGAAGAAAAAGTCCGGGTTGTGGAAAATGACATCGGCGTGATGGACTTGCCGTACCTGCTTCTGACCCTGCTGCTGGTAGCGGTGGGGCTGATTATGCTGTTCTCTGCCAGCTTTGCCCGTTCCTACTATGTGACGGGGAATTCCGCAAGCTACTTTACCAGTCAGTTGGTCTTTGCCGTGGCGGGGGTGGGCGTGCTCCTGGGTATGAGCCGGGTGCCCTACGACTGGTACCGGAAAATGTCCAAGGTGATTTTCCTGATCACGCTGGGATTTCTGGTGGCGGTCAAGCTGGTGGGCACCAATGTCAACGGCGCAACCCGGTGGATCAGTCTGGGCTTTGTCCAGTTCCAGCCCTCGGAAATTGCGAAATTCTCCCTGATTGTGTCCCTTTCGGTGATTATGACCAGAGAACAGGCGAATATCAAATCCTTTCGGGTCTTTGCCGCCTGTGCCGGGGCGATGCTTCTCATCGCCGCCCTGCTGATCATAGAACCTCATTTTTCCGCCACCGTCATCATTGCCGCGCTTTGCTTCTGCATGATGCTGGTGGGCGGGGTAAACTGGAAATATCTGGGCATCGTTGCTGCTCTGGGGGGTGCGGCGCTGCTGTATCTCCTGCTCAGCGGAGGCTATACCAGCGACCGGATCACCGCATGGCAGAATCCGGAGGCTGACCCGCTGGATACGGGTCTGCAGATTTTGCAGTCCGAATATGCCATCGGCTCCGGCGGCCTGCTGGGGCTGGGCTTCGGCAAGGGAAGACAGAAATATCTCTACCTGCCGGAGGAACATAACGACTATATTTTTGCCATTGTCTGCGAGGAATTGGGCTTTATCGGCGCTTTGGCGATCCTGCTGCTCTTTGCGCTGCTGATCATTCGGGGCTTTTGGATCGCCCTCCACGCCAGAGACCGGTTCTCCATGCTTTTGGGAACGGGTCTGACCACCCTGCTTGCCATTCAGGTGATTTTGAATGTGGCGGTGGTGACCAACCTTGTCCCCTCCACGGGAATTTCCCTGCCCTTTTTCTCCTCCGGCGGCACGGCGCTGATCATGCAGCTTGCCGAGTGCGGCATTATGCTGAACATCTCCAGAAGCATTTCTCAAAGTCCAAAGTAGAAAGGAGGGGCTCCATGCGAGTCATTTTTACCTGCGGCGGTACCGGCGGACATATCAATCCGGCCATTGCCGTTGCAAAGATTCTCCGGGAACGGAAGCCTGACAGTCAGATCCTGTTCGTCGGAGCGGCTGACGGCATGGAAATGGATTTAGTGCCCAGAGAGGGCTTCCAAATTGAAACCGTTCAAACCGATAATTTTCTGCGCAGCCTGAAGCCCTCCGCCCTGTGGCACAATGTCAAGGCCCTGAATGTCATTCGGCAGGGGCTGAAAAAGGCAGACCGGATCATTCGGGACTTTCAGCCCGACGTGATTCTGGGCACCGGCGGCTATGCCAGCTTCCCCATGCTGCGGCAGGGAACGAAAAACGGCATTCCCACCGCCGTCCATGAGGCCAACGCCGTCCCCGGCCTTGCCACGAAAATGGTGTGCGACAAGGTGGACAAAATTCTGGTCAGCTTTGCCGAGAGTAAAAAAGAGTATAAAAATTCGGATCGGGTCATCCCTGTGGGCATGCCCGTCCGTGAGGAATTTGTCTATACCCGCCGGGAGGACGCCCGGAGGGAATTGAAGCTGGACGACAGACCCCTGATCGTTACCGCGTGGGGCAGTCTGGGCGCCAGAGAAATGAACAAGAAGATTGCATACTTCATGGGGGAAGAGTGCAAGGAGGATCGCTACCACCACATCCATGCCACCGGGTCTTTCGGCTGGCGGTGGATGCCGGAGTATGTGAAGGAGCATGGAGTTGACCTTGCCAGCCACCCGGACGTGGTCATGCAGGAGTATATTTATAATATGCCCACGGTGATGGCGGCGGCTGACCTGATTATCAGCCGGGCGGGAGCCTCCACCCTGAATGAGATTGCCGCGGCGGGCACGCCCTGCATCATCATTCCTTCTCCCAATGTGACCAATAATCATCAGGAGAAGAACGCACGGATTCTGGAGCAGCGGGGTGCGGCTGTGGTCATTCGGGAGGACGAGTGCGACGGCCAGTCCCTTTACAAGGCAGCCAAGGAACTGCTGGAGGACAAGGAACGCTGTGAAAAAATGCGTCGTGCCCTGCGGGAAATGGCGGTGATCGACTCCGCGGAGCGGATCTACCGGATCATCCTCGATCTGGCAAAATCACGCTGAAGACCAAAAACGCATAGAATGAGGCAAATTTCCAAGACGGAGGTTTGCCTATGGGGGTTTATTTGATCACAGGCGGCAGACCGCTGGAAGGCGTCATCACCATACACGGCGCCAAAAACAGCGTTTTGCCTATTTTAGCCGCAGCCCTGTCGGCAGGCGGCGAGTATACCATAGAAAATTGTCCGGATATTTCCGATGTTTACTCTGCACTGCGGATTCTGGAGGCGCTTGGTTGCAAAACCCGGCGGGAGGGAAATCGGGTGACGGTGGATACCACCACGGCGGACAAACAAACCATCCCGGAGGAACTGATGCGGACCATGCGGGCGGCGGTGATCTTTTTGGGAGCGCTGCTGACCCGCTTCGGAGAAGCGGAGCTTTCCCAGCCCGGCGGCTGCTGTCTGGGGGAGCGGCCCATCGACCTGCACCTGCGGGGTCTGGAACAGATGGGCGTGCGGTGCGTCTGTGAAGGGGAGAGGCTCTTCTGTAAGGCGGAAAGGCTGCGGGGAAGCACCATTGCCCTCAGCTTCCCCAGCGTGGGAGCAACGGAGAATCTCCTGCTGGCGGCGCTGGGCTGCCCGGGAGAAACCGTGATCTGCAATGCCGCCCGGGAACCGGAGATCACGGATCTGATCGGCTTTTTGCGAGCCTGTGGCGGAGAAATCTCCGGGGCGGGAACCTCCGTCCTCCGGGTTCAGGGAGGGAAACGCCTCCATGGCTGCACCTACCGGGTCATGCCGGATCGCATGGAAGCCGCCACTTATCTGTCGGCGGCAGCCCTCACCGGGGGCGATATTACTTTGAAATCCGTCTGTCCTCCCCATTTGGAGGCAGTGATCCATATCTTGCGGCAAAGCGGCTGCGAAATTCAGGAAAACAGAACGGAGCTTCGGCTCCGGGGGAAAAGCCTCCGGGGGGTCAGTCCCATTATTACGGCGCCCTACCCGGCCTTTCCCACAGACGCTCAGGCAACCGTCATGGCGGTCATGGCGGTGGCGCAGGGGGTCAGCATATTTGAAGAAACCATCTTTTCCGACCGGTTTCGCCATGTGCCCGGCTTTTGCGCCATGGGCGCCAAAATTCAGGCGACCCGCCGCCATGCGGTGGTGGAGGGCGTGAAACGGCTCCACGGAGCGGAGGTGGAGGCCACCGATCTTCGGGGCGGCGCGGCATTGACTGTGGCGGCGCTGGGAGCGGAGGGCGACAGCCGGATCACGAGGGTTGAACATATTGAACGTGGATATGCCTCCTTTGTGGAGACGCTGCAAAGCTGCGGGGGGCAGATCAGCAAAAAAGAAGGGCAGTAATGCTTATGGAACAAAGGAAAAAAGACAACAATAGAACAGGAAAGGAGCCTCAGAGGAGGCCGACCCGGCCTGGGGGGAAGAAACGGAATTCCGCCGCTGCCCGGATGGCGCAGCAGCACCGGGAGGAGCGGCGGCAGGAGGAAGCCCGTCAACGCCGGGAAGAACGTCCCCGTCGGGAAGAACGCCCCCGCCGGGAGGAACGCCCCCGCCGGGAGGAACGTCAAACTGCCGGGCAGCAGCGGGAACGACGCCGTCCCGCACCCAAGCCGGCTCCGCAGCCCAAACGGGTGGAGCGGAAGCAGCGCACCTCCATCGGGGCGCAGACGGCAAAACGCCGCCGGGAGGATCGGAAGGAGCGTGCCCGTCTGGCAGATACCCGGGATAAGCAGAAAAAGCAGGCGAAGCAGCGCACCCGCAGACGGATCAGCCCGGATACCTGGAAGCGGATTTTTATCATGGGAGCCGTGGTGCTCGCCATGGTGCTGAGCATGGTGATTTTTTTCCGGGTGCAGAACGTGCTGGTCACGGGAAATCATTACTATTCCGCAGAGGAAATCAGCAAAGCCGCCAGCATTTCACAGGGGGATAACCTGCTGACCCTGTCCCGGGGACAGATTGCCGGCAATGTGATTGCCCGGCTACCCTATGTGAAGAGCGTTCGGGTGACCCGGCAGCTTCCGGATTCCGTGGTGATCCGGGTGACGGAATATGAGGCGACCTACGCCATTCAGGACACCACCGGCGCATATTATCTGATCACCGCCGGGGGCAAGGTCACCGAGCCCGTCAGCGAACGGGAGGCCAAAGGCCACATTCTGGTGCAGGAGATCACCATCAATCCTCCCACCATCGGGGAGATGCTCACCCTGAAGGTGCCCGAGGGAAAGGAAGCGGAGGCGCAGACCTGGCGAACCGCCCTGCTGTCTCTCCTGCAGGAGATTGAAAGCGCGGAGCTGACCAAGGAGATTGCCTCCGTCAGCGTGCCCTCCGCCTACCAGCTCAGCCTGTGGTATGGCGACCGCTTCAACGTTCGTCTGGGCAACAGCACCCAACTGGCATATAAGCTGGAGTTCCTGAAAGTGGTGGTTGCGGAGCAGAAGGATTACGTTTCCGGCTCCATTGACCTGTCGCTCAATGAGGGAAATGAGGCACACGTCATAAAAGACGAGTGAATTTGTGTAAAATTTGTAAATATTTTTCCCAAAAATGAGAAATTCTATTGACCTGAGAATAATTTCACGGTAAAATAGAAAAGTATATTTCTGCATATCATATCTGTACTGTATCAGTATACATAGGAGGAGATTCATTATGTCCGAAGTTTTCACAGATAAAGTTGTTAATATTAAGGTCATCGGCGTCGGCGGCGCCGGCAATAACGTTGTCAACCGGATGCTGGCCAGCAAGGTTGGGGGCGTAGAGTTCATCGTGGTGAACACCGACCGTCAGGATCTGAACAAGTCCAAGTGCCAGAACAAGCTGCAGATCGGCGAGAAGCTGACCAGCGGCATGGGCGCAGGCTCCAAGCCCGAGATCGGCAAGAAGTCCGCGGAGGAGAGCAGAGCAGCCATCTCCAAGGTGCTGGAGGGTACGGATATGGTCTTTATCACCGCCGGTATGGGCGGCGGCACCGGCACCGGCGCGGCTCCCATCATTGCCGATCTGGCTCACGAGGCCGGTATCCTCACCGTTGGCGTAGTCACCAAGCCCTTCAAGTTTGAGGGCGCAAACCGTATGAAGCAGGCGGAGGAGGGCATTGCCGCTCTCAGCTCCAAGGTGGACTCCCTGATCATCATCCCCAATGACCGTCTGAAGTACGTCACCGATCAGAAGATCACCTTTGCAAACGCCTTCGGTATCGCTGACGATGTCCTGAAGCAGGCTGTAACCTCCATCTCCGAACTGGTGGGCTACTCCGAGAACGTCATCATCAATCTGGACTTTGCGGACGTTTCCTCCATCATGAAGAATGCAGGCCGGGCTCATATGGGCGTTGGCGTGGCTTCCGGCCGGGAAAAGGCCGAGATGGCAGCGTCGGCGGCGGTCGCCAGCCCCCTGCTGGAGACCTCTATCAACGGCGCTACCGGCGTTCTGATCAACGTGACCGGTTCTCCCGACCTGGGTCTGGAGGAAGTGGAAACCGCGGCGAATATTGTTATGGAAGCCGCCAATCCCGAGGCCAACATCATCTTCGGCGCAACCTTCTCCGAGGACTTTGAGGACGAAATGCGGGTCACCGTCATCGCCACCGGCTTTGAGGACAAGAAGAAGGCCGAGCCCAAGAAGGGAATCTTCTCCGCTGCCGGCTCCAACGCCGCAAGACCTGCCGCCCGGGAGACCGTTTCTTCCGATCCTGCCGCCGGTATCGACGATATCGACGAGATCTTCAAGATTTTTAACAAGTAATGTAACAGAATACGGGCTGCTGCAAGGAATTTGCGACAGCCCGTACACTTTGTCATATTTTACAAAATATGAAGAAAAAATTGCCTGTTACAAAATAAAATTTCGACAAATGAGAGAAATTTGTCTTTACTTTTGTATATGACAATGTTATAATTTGAATGAAAATTCATTACATGGAGGAAGAGTATGAACAACAGAAACAAGCATTCCGATCCGAACTGCGAGCTGTACCGTGCCCTGACAACTTTGGAGACTCCGGAGGAATTCCATAAATTCTTCCTTGATCTGTGTACGCAGGCAGAGCTGTCAGCCATTGAGCAGCGCTACTCCGTGGCAAGAATGCTGCGAAGCGGTATGATCTACAACGACATCCTTGCCGCAACCAGCGCCAGCTCCGCAACCGTCAGCCGTGTGAATCGGAGCCTCAACTCCGGGGAAGGCGCCTACGAAATCGTGTTTTCCCGTCTGGAAGCAAGGAAATGATCGCCTATGAAGCTCTGGCGTCTGCCTATGACGGCCTGACGCTGGACGTGCCCTATCCGAAGATCCTGGATTTTCTGGAAGAGCTGCTGCATCGGCAGGATAAGCGGCCGGAAACGGTGCTGGATCTTGCTTGCGGCACCGGTTCCATGTCCCTCCTGCTGGCGCAGCGCGGCTACCGTGTACTTGGGGCTGACATATCGGAGGAGATGCTGACGGTTGCGGCAGGAAAAACTGCCCATTTGGAGCATCCTCCCTTCTTTATTTGTCAGCCCATGCAGCGTCTCCGCCTGCCGACGCCGGTGGATGCGGTGTTCTGCCTGTTGGACAGCATGAACTATCTGGACGAACCGGAGGCTTGCCGCAAGACCATTCAGCGTGTGTTCAAGGCGCTGAATCCAGGCGGCGTTTTCTTTTTTGACATCAATACCCCCGCAAAGCGGAAAGGGCTGGACGGACAGGTATTTCTGG
>JAEDOJ010000104.1 GCA_016302015.1 Oscillospiraceae bacterium
CCCCCGGTGTTCCGGTCAATGCGGTTGCACAAGGCGGGGGTAAAGGCATTTTCCTCTCTGGGCCGCCATTCCCGTTTGGCATACAAATATGCCTGTATGTGGTCGATGAGGGTTTTCCCGTATTCCGCACCGTCGTGGGGATGGACGGCGATGCCGGGCTTTTTGTCCACCAGCAGGATGTTCTCATCCTCGTAGACAATGTGCAGCTTCGGCGTGGTGACGGTGAGATAGGCGTTTTCCTGGGAGGGTGTGTCGAAAAACTCGTCATTGATATAGAGCTGCAGCACGTCCCCCTCCACCAGACGGTCATCCCGCTGGGCTCGCTGATTGTTTCGCTTGATCCGCTTCAAGCGAATATATTTCTGCGCCAGAGAGGCGGGGAGAAGAGGAACCGCCTTGGCAAGAAAGCGATCCAGCCGCTGTCCGGCGTCATTTCGTCCGATTGTCAGTTCTTTCATGGTGCATTACCTCCGACTTTCTTTACTATGCGGCAGAAAAAGGAGAAAGTCAAGGATTATTTTCAGAAAAAATCAAAAAACCATTTGACAAATAGGCGGAAACCCGCTATAATATCTCCTGCACGACTATGGAATAGGGGATTGCTATGCTGTTGAGGTTATCGAAAATCATTGACGTACCAAACGGCGCAGTTCCGTTTGAAACCACGCTGGATCTGCGGGATATGCAGTTCGGCAGCGGTTATCCCGTGCAGGAGCCTGTGGAGGCAAAGGGACAGATCAAGAACACAGCCGGTGTGCTGCTGATGGAAGGCGAGCTGAAAACCACCCTCCACAGCGTGTGTGACCGCTGTGCCGAACCCTTTGACCGCCAGATTGTCTATCCGATTCATGCCGTCCTGACCACGGAGCTGGAGAATGAGGATGAAGCGGACGAATGGACGTTCCTGCTGGAGGACGACACGGCGGATCTGGACGAAATCCTCACCACAGCCTTCGTGCTGAATATGGATTGCAAGCTGCTGTGCAAGCCGTCCTGCAAGGGACTGTGCTTCCGCTGCGGCAAGAATCTGAACGACGGCCCCTGCCAGTGCCGTCCGGAAGTTGATCCCCGTTTGGCTGTCCTTGGACAGCTGTTGAAGGATAAGTAATCTATTTATTACCACTCTGACATAGGAGGTGTCATTCATGGCTGTTCCAAAGTGTAAAGTTTCCAAGGCAAGACGGGATAAGAGACGCAGCTCTCATTGGAAGCTCTCCGTGCCCGGTGTTGTCGCTTGCCCCAAGTGTGGTGAGCCCCGCCTGCCCCACAGAGCTTGCAAGAAGTGCGGTACCTACAATGGCCGCGAGGTCCTTGCTGTTGCTGAGGCAAAGTAATTCGGAAAGAATTGAGAGATGAGGAAGGGTTGTGACCTTCCTCTTTTCTTTTTCCTGTTGAAAATTTCCTGGTTTTGTGTAATAATAACTTTGAAACCAAATTCGGGAGAGAATACGATGAAAAGAATGCTTTTGGTTCTGATTTTTGCGCTGGCGCTGGGGATGGCGGGCTGTTCCTCCGGGGAAAGCCCGGCGGTGGAGGAAACCACCCAGACCGTCACCCAGACCACGGAAACCGCTCCGGCGGCAAAACCGGACTGTGAGGATCAGCTTCGGACGCTGGCAGCCTGCCGGGGACTGTGGATTCGCTCCGATCCTCAATACTATTATAATTACTCTGTGACGGATCTGGATCAGAACGGCCGGCTGGAACTGATGGTGACTGTTTCCAAGGGTGTGGAGCAAGGCTCTGTCACCGAGGTCTGGGAAGTGAATCAGACTGGAGACGGCATCGACGCCTGCACGGGAACCCTGTCCCCCGCGGCGGCTTTGGCTGTGGAAACCGCAAAGGTCTATTATGACGCTCCTTCCGATACCTACACCTATCTTTTCCCTGATGCCGTGGCAGGAGCGGAGGAAAAGCACAGCCTTGTGCTGAAAAACGGCGTGATTGAAGCGGAGGACGAGCTGCCTGCCGGTCAGCAGACGCTGACCGCAGCCTTTCTGTGGCAGGCGCCCTTCCATGATGAAATCGACGTGCTGACCCAGGAGGACTGGTACCGGCTGCTGGCAGACTCCTGGCAGGCATTCCAACTGAACTAAAAATAGAAAAGGGGGGCTTTTTATGGCAAAACCTTTAGTAGCGATTGTGGGCAGACCCAACGTGGGCAAGTCCATGCTCTTCAATAAACTCACCGGCAAACGAACGGCCATCGTGGAGGACACGCCCGGCGTCACCAGAGACCGGATTTACGGCACCTGCGACTGGAACGGCAGGGAATTTGAACTGGTGGACACCGGCGGCATCGAACCGAACACCAACAGCGAGATGCTGAAATTCATGCGCCGTCAGGCGGAGATCGCCATTGAGACGGCGGATGTGATTATCATGGTCACGGACATCAAAACCGGCGTAACCGCTGCGGATCAGGATGTGGCCTCCATGCTCCTGCGGAGCAAGAAGCCGGTATGTCTGGCGGTGAACAAGTGCGACAGCATCGGCGCCACCAACCCGGACGTGTATGAATTTTACGCTTTGGGTCTGGGCGATCCCATTGAGACCTCCGCTGTCCACGGCCACGGCACCGGCGACCTGCTGGATTGGTGCGTTGCGCACTTTCCGGAGGAGACGGAGGAGGAAATTGACGGCGAGATTATCAATGTCGCCATCGTGGGCAAGCCCAACGTGGGAAAATCCAGCCTGCTGAACAAGATTTTAGGGGAAGAACGGGTCATCGTCTCCAATGTGGCGGGCACCACCAGAGACGCCATTGACAGCTATTTCGAAAACGAATACGGGAAATTCCGCTTTATCGACACCGCCGGTATGCGGCGGAAATCCAAGGTGGATGACGCCATCGAAAAGTATTCCAATATGCGCTCCATCGCCGCCATTGACCGGGCGGATGTGTGCCTGATCCTCATTGACGCCAATGAGGGTGTGACCGAGCAGGATACGAAAATTGCCGGTCTGGCGCATGAGGCGGGAAAGGCCTGCATCATTGTGGTGAACAAGTGGGACATGGTGGAGAAGGAAACCAACACCATGAACGAAATGACCGCAAAAATCCGTCAGGATCTGGGCTATATGCCCTATGCGCCCCTGCTGTTCATCTCCGCTCTTACGGGTCAGCGGGTGAATAAGCTCTATGAGCTGATCAATTACGTTGCCAACCAGAGCGCCATGCGCATCACCACCGGTATGCTGAACAATATTTTAGAGGATGCCACCGCCAGAGTTCAGCCACCCACGGACAAGGGACGGAGACTGAAGATCTATTATATGACCCAGGTGGGGGTGAAGCCGCCCCATTTCGTCATTTTCTGCAACGATTCCCGCCTGTTCCATTTCTCCTACCAGCGTTATCTGGAGAATCAGATCCGTGCCGCCTTCGGCTTGGAAGGCACGCCCATCCGTATCACCATCCGTCAGAAGGGAGACAAGGAAGAGCAATGATGACTGACATGATTTGGAGAATTGCCGCAGTTGCGGTTATGGGCTACCTGATCGGCAGCGTCAACGGCGCAATCCTGATCTCACGCTACGGTATCCATGACGACGTCCGGGAAAAGGGCAGCGGCAATGCGGGGCTTACCAACTTCCTGCGCAGCTTTGGAGGCTGGCTGACCCTGCTGGTGGTAGTAATCGACATCGGCAAGGCGTTTTTGGCCTGTTTTTTGGGAAGGCTGATCATTACGGACCCGGCGCAGGCGGCCTTTGCGAAAATGCTGGCAGGCTTTTCCGTGCAGGTGGGTCATATCTTCCCGGTGTTTTTCGGCTTCCGGGGAGGCAAGGGCGTGCTGTGCAGTGCGGGAATTGCGCTGGTCATGGACTGGCGGGTGTTTGCCATCGCTTTCCCCCTGTTTTTGATCGTGTTCTTTACCACCCGGTATGTCTCTCTTGGCTCCATGGTGGCAACTGCCACCTACGGCGTTCTGCTGACCATTTTCTTCTGGGAACAGCCTCAGGTTTGGATTCTGGCCTTGACCATGTGCTGCATCACCGTATATATGCACAGAGGCAATCTGAAGCGGCTGATCCACGGCGAAGAGCGGAAAACCCATTTCCATCGATCCAAAAATGTAGAGTGAGGGACTTGCTGTGAAAATACTTGTAGCAGGCAGCGGCGGCTGGGGCACGGCTCTTGCCATGCTGCTCCATGGCAACGGCCACGAGGTGACCCTGTGGTCCTATTGCAAAGAAGAAAGCGACAGACTTGCCGCTGACCGGAAAAATCCCTTTCTCCCCGGCGTGGAGCTGCCGGAGGGTCTGACCTATACCGCCGATCCCACGCTGGCTCGGGGAAAGGATATGGTGGTGTTTGCCACCCCGTCCTTTGCCGTCCGCTCCACCGCAAAAACCTTTGCGGCCTGTCTGGAGCAGGGAACGGTGCTGGTTTCCGTTACCAAGGGGATTGAGGAAGCCACCGGCTGCCGTATGAGCCAGATCATCTCCCAGGAGACGGGAATGCCTGTGGTCGCCCTCTCCGGCCCCTCTCACGCAGAGGAGGTCAGCCGGGGAATTCCCACCGGCGTGGTTGCCGCCTGCCGGATAAGGAACTGGCGGTAACGGTTCAGTCGGCCTTTATGTGCCGTCAGGTTCGTGTATATACCTGCCCGGACTGCGTGGGCGTGGAGCTGAGCGCTGCCCTGAAGAACGTGATCGCCCTGTGCGCCGGGGTCTGCGACGGCATGAAGTACGGAGATAATACCAAGGCGCTGCTGATGACCCGTGGACTTGCGGAGGTGGCAAGGCTGGGCATGAAGCTGGGAGCCAAGAGAGAGACCTTTGCCGGTCTTGCCGGCGTGGGCGATCTGATTGTCACCTGCACCTCCATGCACTCCAGAAACCGCCGTGCGGGTCTGCTCATCGGTCAGGGGGTTGAGGTTCAGGAGGCAATGAAGCAGGTGGGCGCTGTGGTGGAGGGCTACTACGCAGCCAGTGCGGCCTACAAGTTGGCGCAGCAATATGGCGTTGTCATGCCCATCACCGAGGCCGCTTATCAGGTGCTGTATCAGGGCGCCGATGTGCGGAAGATCATTCCCAACCTGATGAATCGGGAGAAAACCAGCGAGTTTGACTACTCCGACTGGGTGAGGTAGACCATGGGAAACGAGAAGAAAACGGAATTGCTCCGCACGGTGAAATTCACCCTGTTTTCCATCTCCGCAGGCGCCATTCAGCTTGGCTCCTTTACCCTGCTCACCCTTCTGACCCCGCTGCCCTATTGGCCCAACTATCTGATTTCTCTGGTGCTGTCGGTTCTGTGGAATTTTACCCTGAACCGCCGCTACACCTTCCGATCCGCCAATAATGTCCCTCTGGCCATGGGGAAGGTTTTCGGCTATTATCTGGTCTTTACGCCCTTGTCCACCCTTCTGGGCAACTGGCTGGTGGAGGGACTGCTGTGGAACGATTTTGTGGTGGAGCTTCTCAGCATGGTGCTGAATTTTGTCACGGAGTTTCTCTTCGACCGCTTCGTTGTGTTCAACGACAGTCTGGACACCAACGAGCTGGCAAAACAGAAAAAAGACGGAGTCAGACAATAGACTGCTTCCGTCACAAAGAAAAGGCGTGCCGGTCGGCACGCCTTTGAATGATGATGTATCGTCCCGCTGCCTCCCTCTGAGGAGGGAGGTGGCAAAACCGAAGGTTTTGACGGAGGGAGAGACCTGATT
>JAEDOJ010000004.1 GCA_016302015.1 Oscillospiraceae bacterium
CAGCGTATTTTCGGGAATGGTTCCGTTTTCCATACGGTTTGCGGAGAGAACTGCCTCTACAGGAGTATGGAAGCGCTTCGCAAGCTCCCAAACGCTTTCATCCTTGTCGGTTCTGCGGAGAATCACTCCGGGACGCTTTCCGGCTTCCTTTTCCATCGGCTCGATCTGCGCCCCGCTGACTGCCTTGAAATGCTGATCCGCCGTACACTCCACGGTAATATCCACAGGAATCCGCACCGCCAGCGTATCCCGGTTCGCGGCGCAGAAAATGTCGCCGTTCAGGATGTCCGTCACCTGACACTCCCCCGTTTCCGCAAGCTCGGTGGTAAGCTCCACGGAAGGCCGCAGGGTTCCGCCCTGAAGGTTTCCGGCGGCATCATAAAACAGCACATTGCAGTTCATGGGAACGGTCAGCTTCATCTGATTTCCTTCCCGCTGCCGCATGATGTCCTCAGGATACATCCATGCGTCCACCACGGAGTCCGCCGCCTCCTCTGCCTCGATTACCCCATTTTCCCGGAAGGTCTGACGATCCAGAATTCCGTCCATGCTCCATTCCTCCCACCGGGGCTGCAGGTCGCTGTCGGTACAGTAGGCGTCCTCAATCAGGGACACCGTCTGGGTTCCCACCGCAAGGCACTGCGCCAAAAGGTTGACGCTGACCAGCAGGCGGCGGCTGTCCATCTGGCTGTCCGGCTCCGTCTCCCCGGCGGTCATGGTCAGCAGAGTCTGCAGATCGCAGTCATCCAGCTCCCGTTCCATTTCTCCGTATTGGGAAAAGGGCACCGTCCATTGACAGGTACACAGCTTTCCCTCCCCGTCTTCATAGAGGGTATGCACCACCACTTCCCCCTTGAAAACAGCCTTGCTGCCCACAAACCGCTGCTCCTGAATTTTCGTCCGGTACAGGCATTTCAGCAGACGAGCCACCGCCGGCTTGCCGTTGGGAAGATCCAGCTCTTCATTGATGCTGAAGGTGCGCTCCCCAATGCAAACCGGCATCCGCATGGGAACCTGCGTTCTGCGGAGCTGCAAATTTTCCTTCGGCTCTTCCACATCATATTCCGTCCGCACCAGAGAAGCAAAAACCTGAATCGTGCAGCCGATTCCCACCCGTACCAGCAGTTTTCTGGAATTCACCAGCCGTGCGTCCGCGCTTTTCAGATTGCAGCGGCAGATCATCGCACAGTTTTCCTCCTGCCGGTTCAACTCCCGTCGGATGGAGAAGGGAATCTGGGTATCTACCTTGTGAATCTCCCCCGCTTCATCTACAAACAGCACCCCCGCCTGCACCACTCCGGAAATCTCCACGCTGTCCGCACTGCAGATTTCTGTCCGAACCAGCAGCGTTCCAAAGGCATCCACCACACGATCCGCATCCGGGATGCTGTCCGGTACTACAATATCCGCTGTCTGCTCCTGAGACACCGTTTCCCGAAGGACTCGCCGCAAATATTCCTGCTTCCGCTCTTGAAATACAAGCTCCATTGCTCTCACTCCTTGTTCGATCTACGCTATATATACGCTTCCCGGGACAACTTTATTCCATGGTTTTTCATCCCTACCGCCGGGTACAGCACAGACCGAAGACCAGCAGTCCTACGCCGATCAGGGCAAGAACAAATTCAGAGGTAAACAGGAGAGACAGCAGCAGACCCGCTCCGCAGGCCATGATTGCCGATCCCAATAATTCATTTTTTCTGCACATAAAACCGCCCCCTGTTACCATATGCACAGGAGGCGGTGGTCATGCTATTGTTTTTACGGGAGCTTATGCTCCCAGGCTTTGATTTCTTTGGCCTTTTCATAGAGTCGGGCGTAGCTGGCATGGCGGGTGGGCTCCAGCTTCCCCTCCTTCAGCGCCGCCAGCACGGCGCAGTCCGGTTCCTTCAGGTGGGCGCAGTCATGATAGCGGCACTGCCCCAGATAGGGCTCAAAATCCGGGAAGGCATACTGAAGATTCTCCTTCAGAATCACTTCCATCTGATCCGTATCAAAGGAGGAAAAACCCGGCGTATCCACAACGCAGGTTCCGTCCTTCAGGCAGTACATCTCCACATGGCGGGTGGTGTGCCGTCCACGGCCCAGCTTTTCAGAGACCTCCCCGGTCTGAATGGAGAAACCACCGTCCAGACAATTGAGAATGCTGCTCTTGCCCACGCCGGAATTTCCCGTCAGCGCCACGGTTTTCCCCCGGATCGCCTCCACCAGAGCCTCCACACCCTCTCCGGTGCTGGCGCTGGTGGGGAACACGGGGAAGCCCGCCCGGCGGTAGATGCCGATCAAGCGGTCGCCATGGTTTAAGTCCACCTTGTTCACGCAGATCAGCACCGGCACGGCCTGGTTGCCGGCGATGGCGCTGACCCGGTCGATGAGGAAGGGGTCTGTCACGGGATTTACCTCGGAGGCCAGAATCACAAGGGCGTCCAGATTGCTGACGGCGGGACGGACAAAGGAATTTTTTCGTTCACAAATTTTCTCTATGGTTCCCTTGCCTCGTTCCATGGAGAATTCCACCTGGTCGCCTACCAGCGGGGTGATACGCTCCTTGCGAAAAATCCCTCTGGCACGGCACTCCACGCAGCTTCCCTCCGGCGTCTGCACATAGTAGAAGCCGCTGAGCGCCTTTACAATCCGTCCCTGCATCTTATTCTTCCGACGCAGGCTGCTCGGTGGGGGCTTCCGTGGGAGGCGCGGTGGGTGCGGTGGTCTCCGTGGGCTTGGGTCCCTTGGAAATATCAATGGTGATATATTCGTTCTTTCCTACCTTGGAGCCGGGCAGAACGCTCTGACTGACCACCTGACCCTGAGGATATTCGTCGTCATACACTTCCCTGATCTGGAAGCTCAGCTTCAGATCCTCCAGCATCTTTGTGGCTTCGGCCTCCGTCTTGCCGATGAGGTTGGGTACGGGAATTTTGCCGCTGCCCAGACTGATATATACCGTGACCGTATCGCCCTTGCTCAACTGGCTGCCCGCCGCAGGGGTGGTGCGGATCACACGGCCCTCCTCGATCTCGTCGCTCTCTTCCTCCAGGAAGGTGATCTTCAGATTCAGCTTCAATGCCTCCAGACGGGAAGCGGCATTGTTCTTGGTATCCTCCCGCAGATCCGGCATCTTGTTTTCACCAAGGCTGATGTAAACAATGACCTCCTGCTCCTTCTTCAGCATGGTGCCGGCTTCCGGCTCCGTGCGGACAACGTTGCCCTGGGGAATCTCGGAGCTGCTCTCGTCCTGAATTTTGATCTTCAGGCCCATTTTTAAAGCTTCCAACTGCTTCACGGCGTCGCCCTCGGCGCTGTTGGTCAGGTCGGGCATTTTCTTTTCCTCCGCACCCTTGCTTACCGTCAGGGTGATGGTGCGGCCGATCTTCACCTCGGTTTTGGCCTTGGGAGACTGATCCATCACCACGCCCGCCTCGTAGTCGTCGCTGTATTCTTCCTTGTAGTTATAGATGTCCACGATCAGGTCCGGGTAATCCTCCGGGTCGATCTCCTCCAGCTCCATGCCCACAAAGTTTGGCACACGGACGTTGCCTTCCTGCACGGTCTCCAGAGGTTCATTCTCGCCGCCGGAGCCGCTGGTGATCATCACCACCGCCACGATCAGCAGGATTGCCAGCAGGACGGAGGAAATAATGATGGCCACGGTCAAAGTTCTCTTCCGTTTTGCCTCCCGTTCCTCTGCCTCCCGGCGGGCCCGTTCCGCCCGCCGCTCCTCGGGGGTTCTGCCGTCAGGATTTCTGGCTCCCCGGGCCGCGGCGTACCGCTCCGCCTCGCTGCGGGTCATGCCGGGACGGGCTCCGGCTTGGGGGCGCTGACCGGCTTGAGGTGTCTGGCCTCTCTGCACTGGCTGTGCAGGAGGAATTACCGCATTGCTGGCAGGCACGCCGGAGGTAAAGTGGAAGGTCACAGCGGGATTCTTCCGGAATTCTTCCATGTCACGGAGCATCTCCCCGGCGGACAGATACCGATTGTCCGGGTTGGCATTCATGGCATGGAGGGTAATCTGCTCCAGCCCCACAGGGATCCCGGCGACCAGCTCGCTGGGGCGGCGGGCGCCGCCGTTGATATGCTGAATCGCCACGGACACCGGCGTGTCTCCGTCGTAAGGAGGACGGCCGGTGAGCATTTCATACATCACAACGCCCAGAGAATACAGATCGGAGCGGTTATCCACCCGGGAGCCCTTGGCCTGCTCCGGAGAGATATAGTGGACGGAGCCAAGCGCCTCTCTGGTCAGGGTGTGCTGGGCAGCGCCCACCCGGGCGATGCCAAAGTCCGCAACCTTGATGCTCCCATCCTTTAAAATCATGATATTATGGGGCTTGATATCCCGGTGGACAATCCCACGGCTGTGGGCATGCTCCAGCGCCTTGGCGATCTGCAAAGCAAAGTGCAGGGTCTCCCGCCAGTTCAGGCTGATCTTCTTTTCCAGATACTGCTTCAGGGAAATGCCCTCGATCAGCTCCATCACGATGTAGTCCGCATCGCCGGTGCGGGAAACGTCATAAACGCTGACAATATTGGGGTGAGACAGCATGGCCACCGCCTGAGACTCCGCATGGAATCTGCGGCGGAATTCCTGATTCCGGGAAAATTCATCCTTCAAAATCTTCACCGCCACCAGACGGTTCAGCCGGTGATCCAACGCTTTATATACCACGGCCATGCCGCCGGTACCGATAGCCTCTAATATTTCATAGCGGTTATCCAGTAATCTTCCTACATAATTCTCCATTGCAACTCCTCTATTCCGCAACTGCGACCCGTTCCGACCGGCGAACGGGAACCGAATTCTATCTGTATTTATGAAATGGAAACCAAAACGGAGGTCACATTATCCGGGGCGCCCCGTTCCTTGGCAATCTCCAGCAGCCGCTGGCAGCAATCGTCCTTCCGAACGCCATGCGCCACTTCAAATAAAATCTCCTGATCTGCCATCTGATTGGAAAGTCCGTCAGAGCACAGCAGAATGCAGGTATTTTTCCCGATCTCCACCGGGAACACATCCGCAAATACCTGCGCTCCGGTTCCCACCGCACGGGTAATCAGATTTTTCTGGGGATGGTACTTTGCCTGTTCCGGAGTCAGCTCCCCCCGGCGCACCATCATTTCCACCACCGAATGGTCAACGGTGATGCAGCGGATACCATCCGTATCCATCAGATAGGCTCGGCTGTCCCCAATATTCAGCACCAGACCGGCCTTCGGGTAGATCAGGCAGGCCACCAGCGTGGTGCCCATTCCCCGATATTCCTCGCTGAGCTGGGAGTGTTCAAAAACAGAAAGGTTGGCAAGGCTGGCGGCGGAGCGCAGCACCCGTTCGGCCTCCCCGGGGGTCATCTCCTCGGAAAAGGAGCGTTTGACCTCCTCCGTAAAGACCTCCCCCGCCAGACGGCTGGCGACGCTGCCGGAGCGGGCTCCGCCCATTCCGTCGCAGACCACGGTCAGCAGGGAGGCTTCTCCCAGCCAGACAATGTAATAAGAGTCCTGATTTTCCGTTCTGACGTTACCGGGATCTGTCAATCCCCACGCTTCCATGATCTCACGCCTCCCCCTGTTGTTTCTCAAATTTTCTTCGCAGCTGACCGCAGGAGGCGTTGATGTCGCTTCCAAGGGTTCTGCGCACCGTGGCGGGAATGCCCTGTTCCTCCAGAAGCTGCTGGAATTTCCGCACCGTCTGGGGATAGCTGGGCTTCAGCGGACTTTCCGCCACCTCATTCAGCGGAATCAGATTCACATGAGCGGCAATGCCCCGCAGCTTCTCCCAAAGGAGCTTCGCCATCTCCGGCGTGTCGTTGACGCCCCGGATCATTGCGTACTCAAAGGAAATTCTTCTTCCGGTTTTCTCAAAATACCCCTTGCAGGCGGCAAGGAGGGTATCCACGGGATACCGCCGGTTCACGGGCATAATGGCAGAGCGAATCTCATCCGTGGGCGCATGGAGGGAAACCGACAGGGTCAATTGCAGATTCTCCTCTGCCAGACGGTCGATCTTATCCACGAGGCCGCAGGTGGACAGGCTGATATGCCGCATCCCGATATTCATTCCCTGAGGAGAGTTCACCAGCCGCAAAAACCGCAGCACGGTGTCATAATTGTCCAGAGGCTCTCCGATTCCCATGAGGACAATGTTGGAAATGGGCAGACCGGAATCCAACTGGGTAAACAGCACCTGATCCAGCATTTCCGAGGGCTGTAATCTTCTCACCAGACCTCCCAGGGTAGAGGCGCAGAAGGCGCAACCCATGGGGCAGCCCACCTCCGAGGAAATGCAGACCGTATTGCCATGGTGATAGCGCATTAACACGCTTTCCACACAGTTGCCGTCGGTCAGCCGCCAGAGATATTTAATCGTTCCATCCTTTGCCGACTCCAGCTTCCTTGCCACGGTGGGATAGACCAGCGTATATTCCCTTTTCAGCTTCTCCCGCAGGGGCTTGGAAAGATTGGTCATCTCATCGAAGGAGGTCACTCCCCGATGGAGCCAGGAATATACCTGCCCGGCACGGAATTTCGGCTCCCCCAGAGCCGTCAGCTCCCCGGTCAGCTCTTCCAGGGTCATTGATTTGATATCCTTCAAGGCTTCCTCCTGAATTTGCAGATAAAAAATCCGTCTGTCTGATGATCGCAGGGCAGCAAAGTGGTCATTGCCGAGGGTTTCAGCCCGGAACCCTCCGGAAACACAACCTCTTCCCCCTGAAACTCCGGGTGAGACGCCAGAAACGCCTCCGCAACCTCCTGATTTTCCCTGCGCAGGATGGTGCAGGTGCTGTAGACCAGCACACCGCCGGGCTTGACATAGGAGGCCTGCCGGTTCAGAATCGCACCTTGCAGGGCGGGCAGGGCTTCCGTCTGTCTGAGATCCTTATACCGAATATCCGGCTTTTTCCGGATCACCCCAAGGCCGGAGCAGGGCACGTCAGCCACCACCACGTCCATGGCCTCGTTCCATTCCTCCACCTTCTGAGAAGCGTCCTGCAGCCGGGTGGAAAGAATGGAGATGCCCAGACGTTCCGCTCCCCGCCGGATCAGCTTCAGCTTGTGGGGATGGATATCGCAGGAGATCAGTTCTCCCTGATTCTCCATGGCAATGGCGGCGGCAAAGCTCTTTCCTCCCGGTGCGGAGCAGCAGTCCAGCACCTTCATACCGGGCTTGACGCCCGCCGCCCAGACCACCAGTCTGGCCGCGGCGTCCTGTGGATAAAACCAGCCCTCCCGGAAGGCGGGAAGCTGCTCCAGATTGCCGGTGCCGCTGACCAGCAGACAGTTCTCCAGCCAGGGATGGTCTTCCACCGCCGCGCCGCTGTCTTCCAGCGCGGCTTTTACCTGTTCCAGGCTTGCCCGCAGAGAATTCACCTGCAACACAGTCTGAGGGGCGCCGTTGTGGCTTTCCAGCAATCGCTGTGTCGTCTCTTCTCCGAATTCTCTCACAAGCAGGTCTGTCAGCTCCTTTGGGTGGCTGTACCGGGTGGACAAGTCCTCCGGCAGCTCCAACCGGCTGCGAAGCATCGTCCGCAGCACCCCGTTGACCAGTCTGGCGGCAGCGGCATTGGCAAGCCGCTTGGTCTGGTTCACCGCCTCATTCACCGCAGCAGAGGCGGGAATTTTATCCATGAATTGAAGCTGATACACCCCAAGCCGCAGAATATCCCGCACCACAGGCTGCACCTTACCCTTTGCGAAGCAGCCGATCCAGTAATCCAGCAGCATCCGATTCTGCAAAACGCCGTAGCACAGCCGGCTGGCAAGGGCCGCTTCCCGGCGATCCATGCCATAGAGCAGGTCCTTCAGCGCTCCCTCCGACCATGCGCCCTCCCGGCGGCAGGCAATCAGCGCCTTCAGCGCCGCGTCTCTTCCCGTCATGGCCATATCAGAGGGTAAGAGGATGTCCCCGGAAGTAATCCGGCGCAGCCATGCGTTTGCCGCCCTCTGCCTGCAAGACGGTGATCACTAAAACCTTCCCGTCACCGGCGGCAACCTCCAGCCCCTGTTTTGTCAGGGCAAGCAGGGTTCCCGGCTTCGCCTGGGTGGTTTTTTCCGTGGGACGGACGGCGTAAATCTTAAACCGCTTCCCCTGAAGCTCCGTGGTCGCCACAGGCCAGGGATCCAGCCCCCGGACATGGTCGATGATCTCACGGCTGGACTTTGTCCAGTCGATGGGACACAGCGCCTTGGTCAGCATGGGAGCGTAGGTGGCCTCCGCTTCCTTCTGGGGCGTTCTGGCGGCGGTGCCCGCCTCCATGGCTCGCAGCGTGTCGCAGAGCAGGCCGCCGCCCATTTCCGCCAGACGATCCAGCAGACTCTGGGCGTTTTCATAGGGATCAATGGGCGTTCTGCGAATTTCAATGATGTCGCCGGTGTCCATCCCCGCCGCCATATACATGGCGGTGATGCCGGTTTCCTCCATGCCGTTGAGGATCGCCCACTGCACAGGGCCGGAGCCGCGCAGGGCGGGCAGAATGCTGGCATGAATATTCACACAGCCGTACCGGGGAATATCCAGCACCCGCTGGGGCAGAATTTTCCCGTAAGCCACCACGGCGATGGCGTCGGGATTCAGCCCCTTCAGCTCCTCCACCACGGCGTCATCCTTGAAGGTGACAGGCTGGAACACCGGCAGTCCCGCTTCCACGGCGACCTTCTTCACGTCGGACATTTCCAGCTTCATGCCCCGGTTTTTGGGCATATCCGGCTTGGTGTAAACCCCGATAATCTCAAATTTCTGAGAAATCAGTTCCTTCAAACAGGTCGCCGCAATATCCGGCGTTCCCATAAAGACAATTCTCATTCTTCCTCCTGATCCTCGAACATCGCCGCCATCTCTTCCTCGGTCAGCTTATGGTAGGCCACTTCCGTAAAAATATGTCCATCCAGATGGTCGTTTTCATGGCAGGTGCAGCGAGCCATCAGCTCCTCGCACTCAATCTCAAACCACTGGCCGTTTCGATCCTGTGCCCTGGCCTTGACGTAATTCGGCCGCTTTACCAGCCAGTATTCCCCGGGCACGCTGAGGCAGCCCTCTCCCCCGTCCTGCTCGCCTTCGGTCTCCAGAATCTCCGGGTTGATCATTTCCACGATCTCTTCCCCGTTGTCCATAATGAAAATCCGGCGCATAATGCCGATCTGCGGGGCGGCAAGACCCACACCGTTGGCATCCCTCAGGGTTTCCGCCATATCATCCAGCAGAGCGTGGAGCTTTGCGTCAAATTTGGTGACGGGGTGGCACACCTTATGCAGTGCGGCTTCCTCGACGGTCAGAATTTTTCTCAGTGCCATGGATCATTCTCCTATTCGTTACGATTGACATCGGCAAACACGCCGATTCCTTTATTTTGTTTGTCTTTTACAAACTCCCGCAGGAGGTGGGAAACCAACTGCCGCAGAGTCCGGGTGTTTTTACAGCTTAACGTCAGACTGCAGCGGAAATTGTAGTTGATCCTCGCCATCTGCTCCGGAGCCGGGCCTAACACCCGCACCTGTTCCTCCCCGTAAAAGGGGGAACGAAGCTGCGTCTTCAGAGCCTCCCGGAACCGCAAGGCTCCCTGCCACACCCGTTCCTCCTCTCTGCCGTGGAAATGGACGGACAAAAGGTCGAAAAACGGAGGGCAGCCCCGCAGCTTCCGCAGGGGGATTTCCGTATTGTAAAAGGTATCATAGTCCTGCCGCGCCGCCAGCAGGAGCACCTGATTTTTCGGGGTCATGGTCTGAATCAGCGCCCGCCCGCTGGCAGAGCCTCGACCGGCCCGGCCAACCACCTGCGTGATCATGCTGAAGGTGGTCTCCGCCGCCCGGTAGGAGCCAATATAGAGGCTCATATCCGCATCCAGAACCCCGACCAGCGTTACATTTTCAAAATCCAGCCCTTTGGCAACCATCTGGGTGCCAAGCAAAATGGGAATTTTCTCCTCCTGAAAGCGGCGAAGGAGCTTTTCATGGGTGTTCACCGCCGAAACGGTGTCCGTGTCCATGCGAAGCACTTCGGAATCCGGCAGGAGGTTTTTTAGCTGCTCCTCCACCTTCTGGGTGCCGAAGCCCACCTGCTTCAAATGTCCGCCGCACTTGGGGCAGCGGCCGGGCAGGGGCTGGGAATAGCCGCAGTAGTGGCACATCAGCCGTCCGTTGTCCTGATGATAGGTCAGGTTGGCGGTACAGCCGGGGCACATGGGAACGTCTCCGCAGTCCACGCAGGCCACCATCCGGCTGGTTCCTCTGCGATTGAGGAAGAGGATGGATTGCCGGTGATTCTCCCGGTTCTCCCGCAGGGCAAGCAGCAGAGGCTCACTGATGGCAGTGCCGTTTCCCTGCTTCAATTCCTCCTTCATGTCCACCAGCTCCACAGGAGGCAGCTCCTTCTGATTATAGCGGCTGGACATCCGGTAGAGGGTAAACACCCCCTGTTCGGCACGGTACATGGTCTCAACGCTGGGAGTCGCTGACCCCAGCACCACCAGCGCCTTCGTCTGATTGCCCCGGTAGATGGCCACCTCCCGGGCATGGTAGCGGGGATTGTTCTCCGATTTATAGGTATGCTCCTGTTCCTCATCCATGATGATCAATCCCAGATTTTGGGCAGGAGCAAAGACCGCAGAGCGGGTGCCCAGAATCACTCTGGCCCCTCCGCCGCGAATCCGCTTCCAGGTATCATAGCGTTCCGTCATGGGCAGGCTGCTGTGAAGCACGCCTACCTGCCCTCCGAAGTGGGCGGCAAAAAGAGAGAGCAATTGGGGCGTCAGGGCGATCTCCGGCACCAGCAGCAGGGCGGATTTTCCCCGCCTCAGGCAGTCGTCGATCAGCTTGATATACACGGAGGTCTTGCCGCTGCCGGTGACGCCGTAGACCAGCGCAACCCCCGGTTTTTCCCGGCGGCTTTGCTCCGTCAGTCCCTCAAAGACCCGCTGCTGCTCCGAATTCAGGATCAGGGGGCCGTCCAGCTTTTTCGGCACCGCCTGACGAATCCGCAGCCGTTCCTCCTGATAAAATTCCAGAAAGCCCAGCTTTTCCAGCCGGTTCAGCGTTGCCCGGTTCGCTCCCGTGAAATAGCAAATCTCTTTCACGGCGCACTCTCCCAGACCTGCCACCAATTCCAGCACCGCCTTCTGCAAAGGGGCTGATTTTGCCTTTGTGGCGGCATAGGCCAGAGCCTCCTCGGCAGACGCTCTCAGCCGGGCGATCTGCTCGGTCTTGTCCTGCACCCGCCGCTTCCGATCCGTTGTGCAGCGGATCAGCTTTTTCCGCAGCAAATAGGTCAGCGCCCCCTGCAGCGGCTCCTCCTCAAACTGCTTCCGCAGCAGGCTCCGGTCCGCCTCTCCTCCCAGATCGTTCAGCGTCTCCATCACCGCCAGCGCCACGCTCTGCCGGTGGATCTGCCCGCGCCAGTCTTCCCGACAGATGGCGTAGGCTTCCTTCTCCTGATACCAGAGCCCCGCCGGCAAAATCGCCTTGATGGCGTCGTAGAAGGTGCAGAAATATCGCTCCCGCAGGAAGGCCGCCATGTGAATGGCCTGGTCGTCCAGCAGGGGTTCCCGATCCACCAGAGAATCAATGACCTTCAGGTTCGGGGCGTCCTCCCGGGTCAGGGCGAGGATCACCCCCTCGCACCGCCTGTTGGCTTTGCCAAAGGGCACCATCACCCGGACGCCCACCTTGACCTCCATTCCCTCCGGAACCCGGTAGCTGTAGGGCTTGTCGATGGCATAAACCGCAGCGGAAACAGCAATTTTTGCAAGCATCTCCAGCCCTCCTTCCCGGGTCGATGAAAAAATCAGTCCTTAATGGCAGCAGCCAGCTTGCCGGCAGCCACTTCCTGAATCGCCAGCGTTACAGGCTTTTCCGGCAGGGATTCATGGAAGGTCTCCGCCTCGATGGAGATCTGCCGGGCACGGCGGGCAACCACATTCACCATCAGGTAGCGGCTGTCGATGTTTTTCAAAAGCTCAGACATTGCAGGATAAAGCATTTTCATTTTCCTCCTTAATCACTATGGAACAGTACCGGGAACGGCAGTCCTCCGCAAGAAGAATGGCTTCCACCTTGGCTGCGGCAGCCTCCACGGTATCGTTGATGACAATATATTGATAATGTTCCGCCGCTTCGCACTCCTGAATTGCGATTTTCAGGCGTTTCGCGACGATTTCCGGCTCGGTATCTCCCCGGCCGCTGAGCCGGCGGCTGAGTTCTTCAAAGGACGGCGGCGCAATGAAGATGGAGATTGCGTCCGGACGGCGCTGCATCACCTGAAGCGCTCCCTGCACATCAATTTCCAAAATCACGCTGACCCCCTGATCCAACGCGGCGTTCACAGGCTTTTCCGGGGTTCCGTAATAGTTTTCCGCATAGGAGGCATGCTCCAGCAGGGCACCGTCTTCGATCATTTTCTCAAAGGCGGGCTTGTCAATGAAAAAGTAGTGGACACCGTCCACCTCTCCGGGGCGGATGGGTCGGGTGGTGGCGGAAACGGAGAATTTCAAATCCGTCCTGTCCCTCATCACCGCCTTCAGCACAGTCCCCTTGCCTACACCGGAAGGGCCGGACACAATAATGATTCTTCCCTTTTTCATGTGGTCTCCTCTTCTTCCTGATAGATTTCTCCCTCTTTATCATTCAGACGTTTGGAAATGGTCTCGGGAGGAATGGCAGACAGGATCACATGATCCGTGTCCATCACCAGCACAGACCGGGTTTTCCTGCCAAAGCTGGCGTCAATGACCATGGCCCGTTCCTTGGCCTCCTGCACCAGCCGCTTGACCGGTGCGGAATCCGGACTGACCACAGCCAGCAGCCGCTGGGCGGAAACCAGATTGCCGAATCCAATGTTAATCAGTCTCATGGCTTACTCAATATTCTGAATCTGCTCGCGGATCTTTTCCAGCTCCGCCTTGATTTCCACCACGTTCCGGGCCTGCTCGATGTCATTGCCCTTGGAGCCGATGGTATTGGCCTCCCGGTTCATCTCCTGCAGCAGGAAGTCCAGCTTTCTGCCGATGGCGCCGCCGCCGCTGAGCAGGGCTTCCATCTGGTTCAGGTGGCTGCGCAGGCGGACGGTTTCCTCGTCCACGGCCACCTTGTCCGCAAAGATGGCGGCTTCCGTAAGGATGCGGCTCTCCTCAATGGACTTGCTTTCCAGCACCTCACGAAGCTTATTCTCCAAACGGGTGCGGTATTCCCCCACGGTAACGGGACTGCGAGCCTCCACCTTTTCCACATAGGAGAGGATGGTGGCGCTGCGGGAGCGAAGATCCGCCGCCAGAGCGGCGCCCTCCACGGCACGCATGGCGTTGTAATTGGCGATGGCCTCCTGGGCCACGGCAACAATATCCGCTGCGTTCTGCTCCTCGTCCTCCTCCGGCTTCTCTACCACGAAGACGTCGGGGAACCGGGCAAGGGCGGTTGCGCTGACATCGTCCCGAACCTCATAGTCCCTGGAAATGGTGCGAAGGGCTTCCAGATAGCCCTCCAGCACAGGACGGTTCAGAGAAACCTTAACATTCTCGCCCTCCGTAAAATTGACGGTGATGTACACATCCACCTTGCCCCGAGCCACCTGCTCCTTGATTTTCTGCTTTACCGGTTCCTCCGCATAGGAAAATGCCCTGGGAAGCTTGACGCTGCAGTCCAGAAAACGGTTGTTCACCGACCGCATTTCCACGGTGATCTCCCGTCCGTGGAGGGTTTGGGTGGCACGGCCGTAGCCGGTCATACTATGAATCATTTTTTCACTCCTAATTTATCGACAGCAGTTGCAAAGGCAATTCATGCACATCAACGTGCTGCAGAGATTGCACAGATCATCTGTGGTGTCATTCTGATATTGCGTCTGCCGATAGGTATACCCGCCGGAACCGGCGGCACCGGCGGCACGGCGGTACTCCGCATTGCCGGGATCCATGCTGATGGCGATGCGGAAATTCTGCGCCGCCTCATCCATCCAGCCCCGGCGCTGGGCGATGACGCCCCGGAGATAGTACCACTCCGCGTTATGCGTGGCGATGCCGTCCAGCACAGACTCCGCCTGATCCAGACTGCCCGCCTGAATCAACTGGCGCACTCTGGTAAACTGGCCGCTCTGACCTCCGGCGTTGGAGGAATAGCCTCTGTCCGCTCCATAGGAGGAGGAAGCCGACCCGCCCTTCATCAAAATGTCGTAGGCTTCGTTGATCTCCTTCATTTTCTCCTGTGCCAGATCAGCCAGAGGGTTGTCCGCATAGTTATCGGGATGATATTTTCTTGCCAGATCACGGTATGCTTTTTTGATCTCATCCTCCGACGCCCCGTGGGGTACGCCGAGAACTTCATAGGGATCTCTCATTTTTTGGTTCCTCTCTTACGGAAGGTGCCTTCTGCGACGCTGTGCAGAACAGCCGGCATGCCGTAGTAAATAATATTTCTCAAAATGGTCTGATTCTCCGTCTCAGGCAGCAGCTCCAGGGCGGAGGCCGCCATGCTGACGGAGGCGTCTACTGTTTCCAGAAGCTGCGCCTGATCCTCATCGGTCAGCTTTCCGTTTTCCAATTGGTAGCGGTAGCGCAGGGGATTATAGCTGCCGCTGCGGTGATCCTTCGGCAGATCCTCCAGAGCGTCCACCAGATACAAAAACCGTCCCACATGGTATAGAAGCAGTGCGGTAATCCGCCGCAGCTTCTCTGTTTTCCAATAGGAGGCGCAGCCGCCCAGCAGGGTGGCAAAGGCGTCTGCCGCCCGGTCAATGCTGGAGCAATTACTTTCCTCCAGGGCATGGAGCTTTGCAAGCTGGTCTGCGAAAATCCGATCCGCCTCCCGCTGCTTCTTCGCCGCCTTTTCATAGGACTTGCGAAACAGCCTCAGCCCCGCTCCGGCGGCAAGGCGGTGGAAAAAGCCGCCGTCCCGCAGAGCGTCCCGCAGCTTCCAGACCGACAGCAGCACGCTGAGATCCGCCGCGTATTCCATGGCCCCGTCCGAGGGCAGGCAGTCTTTTTTACAGAACGGGTTTGCGGGGCAGACGCACCGCAGCGCTTCTTTTCCCTCCCCCTGCTCCAGAAGAAAATAAAGGAAGGTCATGTCATAATTCACAAGGAACCGGGCTTTGAAGCCGTAGTTCAGCTTTAAGCTGCGGCACAGCCCGCAGTACGCGGCATGATATCGCCGTCTCTCTTCCTCCGGCAATTTGTCTTTTCTGGGCAAAATATATCCAAACATGATTATTTCACCAAACCGATAATTCGATAATTGGGAGGGCTGTTTTTCACCCGGCGGTCATAAATCAGCGCCGGGATCAGTCCCAGAGCGAAGCCGCCGCCGCCCACGGCAGCCGCCCAGCCTCCCAGAGGACAGGCGGCCAGATAGCCGGTCAAAAACAGGAGCAAGGGCAGCAGATAGACCAGCGCCGCTCCCTTCAGCACCACCCGGCTCTCCGACTCAATCCATACAATGTCGCCTTTTTCCGCCCCCAGAGGGTTGTCCGCCGTCAGCCGGAGCGTCTGCTCCACGGCGCCGCAGCCGGCACACTTATGGCAGTCCCCGCTGCAGGCGCTTTCCCGGCGAACGATCAGTTCTGCCTTCCCATGGGGCAGAATCCGGTCAACGGTTGCTTTTCTCTGCATAGGCCGTCACGAGGAGGTGTCGATCACCAGCACCGTGTAGGGTGCGCCCACCACCCCGGCCTTGGAGCCGGAGGGAAGCATGATCTTCAGGGTCACCGTCTTGGTGGCGGGATCGTAATCCTCCACCAGATCCGCCGTGACAATGATGTCCTCCTCCCGCAGAGACATTACCGCCTCCGTCTTGCCCCGGACGATGATCACCACGTTCTGTTCGCCGAATTCCAGATGATCCGCATCGTCCAGACGTTCGATGTCAGAGCATTTGATGGTAAATTTTCTGGTGGCAAGGCCGGAGAAGGACAGGTTAATCACCACGGTATTCTCCGTGGCCCGGTTGGTCACACCCGCAGGCAGGTCGGGGGTTACCGTCCAGGTCTGGGCCTCCGGAACCTGGGCAAGATCGATCTCCTTGATCACCAGCTCCGTCAGCCCCGCAAGCGCCTCCGCCGAACCGCTGACGCCGATGGTGCTGGGCTCGATGGTGCAGGTGACGTCGTCTTTTGTGGCGCCGCCGCCGTCAAGAATCTTGACCTTCAGGCTGATCTGCTTATAGCAGGAAACCGGCACGGACACATGGATGATGGGGTCGGACACCGTAACATACTCGCTCAGGGTCAGAGGCTCGTCATTTTCGTCGTAAAGGGTATATTCCAGATCCTCGGAGATGGATTCCGTCGCCCCGTCCAGATCAACGCTGACCACGGCTTTGACAATTTTTTCCACTTCCTCCGCAGGGCCTCTCACGGAAAGGGTCTCCGTACTCAGCATGGCAGGGTCCCGGACATAGCCGTCATCCAGCGTTCCGGTGTATTCCACCTCCACGGGGATGGCGGGCCGCTCCTTGACCTCGCTGATCTTTACGGTAATTTTGTTGGAGCTGGTGCTGGCAAGGCTGATGTCGCCGGAGGCCACCGTGGAGGGAGGGTCCAGCGTCCAGCTGATTTCATAGGTGCCCGGGGAATCAATATTGCTCACATTGGCAACGGCCTCCAGAGAGGTGCTGCTCAATTCCTTCAGATCGGACCGTCTGCCGGCAACCTCCACATCCACCGTCTGGTTCTCCCCGCCGGTGATCATCAGATTATGGCTTGCAAGGTCGCTGGTGCCCACGATCCGCACCCGAATATCCCGAATGCTTACGGTGTCGTCGGGATTGACCACGGTAACGGCGTAAACCCACAGGCCCACGGAAACCACAAGGGCCAGCAGGAAAGATAAAATTTTATGTTTCTGCATCCGTATCATCCTTTTCGTTCTTCCCCTTCTTCATCAGCTTCTGAGTCAGGGGACGTGCAGTTTTTCGCAGAATCTTCAGAGGATTGCGGGTCTTTTCCTCCTGCTTGGGAGCCAGCTCGTTCAGCAGAAGCTTTTCCAGCATTTTCGGCGCCAGATGCCGCTTGAGCATCCCGCCCACCGCCACGGAAATGGTGCCGGTTTCCTCGGAAACGATGACCACCAGTGCGTCGGAGGCCTCGCTCAGGCCGATGCCCGCCCGATGACGGGTGCCCAGATCGCTGCTGATATTGCGGTTCTGGGTCAGCGGCAGAACGCAGCCTGCCGCCGCGATTCTTTCGTTGCGAATGATCACCGCGCCGTCATGCAGCGCCGCCTTGGTGAAGAAAATGTTCCGCAGCAATTCGGAGGACACCCGGGCGTCCACCAGGGTGCCGGTTTTCTCATACTCCAGCAGGGAGGTAGACCGCTCGAAGGCCAGCAGAACACCGGTGCGCTCCTTGGACATGATCTCGCAGGCATTGACGGTCTGGGTGATCACCCGGTCAATCTCCCGCTTTTCCTCCTTCATGCTGACGATTTCCCGGAGGGACTTGCTGCCCAGCTTCTCCAGCATCCGCCGCAGCTCCGGCTGGAACACGATGATCAGGGCGATCAGACCGATCTCCAGAATTTTATCCAGCAGATAATTCATCAGATACATATTAAATAGCTGGGTAACCGCCGTGAGCAGGAGGATAATAACGATGCTCTTGGCAATTCTGGCTGCGCCGGTGGACTGGATTACGGTGATCACCGCGTAAATAATGCAGGCGACCAGCAGAATATCCACAATATCCATGAACTTTATCGTCGGCAGCATGGACGCAAACTCTTTGAAGAATTCAATAATAGCACTCATAAGCAATACTCCGCTTATACTTTTATTTGTATAATTATATCCGATTTTAACTTCAATAGCAAGAGGAAACTGTTCTTTTTATAAGGAATCTCCGGCGGGGAAGAGCTTTTTGCACAGGTTGGTAAACCGTATCACCTCGCCGGGGGTGTTAAAGTCCGAAAAGCTCACCCGAATCGTGCCGCTTTCCAGCGTTCCGCCGCTCTCGTGGGCATAGGGCGCGCAGTGCAGTCCCGCCCGGACTGCCGTCCCGTAATGTCCCAGCCGTTCCGCCGCCTCCTGGCAATCCACGCCGTCTACGGTAAAGGACAATACGCCGCTCTGCTCCGGGCCGAAATAGGGATGGATTCCCCGCACGCCCCGCCAGCGCTGCTCCAGCAGGCGCAGCAGCCGCTGCTCCCTCTGAAAAATAGTTTCCTCCCCACGGCTGCGGACATACCGCAGACCCGCCGCCAGACCGGCTATGCCGCAGACATTATGCGTTCCCGCCTCCAGACGATCCGGCAGAAAGTCCGGCATTTCCTGCGCTTCGGAATTGCTGCCCGTCCCTCCGAAGAGGAAAGGCTCCGCCCCGTCGGCACAGAGCAGAATTCCGGTTCCCTGAGGGCCGTACAGCCCCTTGTGCCCCGGCATGGCAATAAATCTTGCCCCAGTTTGACGGAGAGAAATCGGTATGGTTCCCGCAGACTGGGAGGCGTCAATAATCAGGGGAATTTTTCTCTGACGGCACCGGGCGGCGATTTCCTCCATGGGGAGAATATAGCCGAACACATTGGAAACATGGGTGCAGACCACCGCCAGGGGATTCTTCCGCAGGGCCAGATCAAATTCCGCCAGGGTATTTCCCGGGGAGAACATCTGTCGGCCTGCCACAAGAATCTCCGCTCCCAGATGGTGCAGCGGCCTGGTCACGGCGTTGTGCTCGAAGCCGGAGATCACCACCCGCCCCCCCGGAGGCACCAGCGTCTGTATGGCGATGTTCAGGCCGTGGGTGGCGTTCATGGTAAAAATCACCTGCTCCGGCTCTGCGTCAAAAAGCCGTCCTGCCAGCTCCCGGCATTCATATACCGCTTTGGCGGCATTCATGGCCGGTCTGTGACCGCCCCGGCCTACGCTGGCACAGGTTTCCATGGCCCGCACCACCGCCCGGGCAACCCCAGGCGGTTTTTGAAAGCTGGTGGCCGCACTGTCAAAGTAAATCATGTGCTGACCTCCTGCCAGTTTCCATCCTTCCCTTTGCGAAAAATACGATTATAGCGCTCCTTTTCCTGCTGCAAGGACGTCTTGGCACGAAGCAGATTCTCCCCCTTTACCCGCAGGCTGTAGCCGCAGCCCAGCTCCTGTACCTGCTTTGGTGTACGCACCA
This sequence comes from Oscillospiraceae bacterium, assembly GCA_016302015.1. The sequence continues at coordinate 19,079 of JAEDOJ010000004.1, forward strand.
GATGATTCGGCACTCTTGCCCGTTCCAGCACCTTACCGGCTCTTGTGGCGGCGGTGACGGAACGAAAGGTAAAATAATATTCATACATAGAAGCACCCCTCCCGATTTCATCCTATGATATTCGCCGGATTTTGACACGCTTCGGAGATTTTTTCACGGGGGCGCAAAAACTTCCTCACAACTTAATAAAAACTTAATTTCTTTTCGGTTATAATCTTAACAATTGTCGGGTATTATGGTAACCGTAAACAACAAATCTCTTTTTCATTTTCCCCCTCTATTCTATATTTGGACTCCGCAGGTAAGTCAGCCGCTTGCCTGCGGTTTCTTCTGCCCTCAGGCCGGCAAAAGAGATCCCTCCGCTGCAAGCGAAGGGATCTCAGCGTGTAGAAAAAACTTTTCGACACGCTGGCAGACTGCAAAAAAGTTCGGAAGTCGAGCAACTCCCGGTCGTCGGCGTACAAAGGTACGGTAGACCGGGAGTTGCGATGAAAGCCAAAATTCTTGCGAAGCAAGAGAAATACAACTAAAAAAGTTCGGAAATCTTTCTGTATTTCCAGCGAATCAAAGGAAGCGTATTGGCTAAAATAAATATTCTATTTTGGCGATTCCGGACTTTTTTGACAGTCTGAGATCCCTCCGCTGCAAGCGAAGGGATCTTTTTCCAAATCAGTATGCCACGCCCCAGTAGATCATCTTCCTGGCGGGTCTGCCGCAGATGGGGCAGACATCGTCCAGATGCTCCTGTGCAAAGGGCATGCAGCGGGAGGTCATGCCGGCGACCTCCTTCATCTTCAGCTCGCAGGCCTCGTCCTCGCACCACATGGTCTTGATAAAGCCGCCCTTTTCCTGCTGAAGCTGCTTTGCTTCCTCCAGAGAATGGGCTTCGTAGGTATGCTCCCGCAGATTCTTCAGCGCCCGCTGATACAGTCCCTCATGAACCGCCTCCAGCTGCTGTCCGGCCACCGTCTCCAGCTCGTCCAGGGAGACAAAGGTCTTTTCCCGGTTGTCCCGGCGAACCATGCAGCACTGATTCTGCTCAATATCCCTGGGGCCGATCTCCACACGGACGGGAACACCCTTCATTTCGTACTGGGCGCACTTCCAGCCCATGGACTGGTCGGACTCGTCCACCTTTACCCGGTAGCCCGCTGCGCTGAGGCGGTCAGCCAGCTTGGCGGCGGCCTCCAGCACGCCCTCCTTGTGCATGGCCACGGGAACGATCACAAACTGAATGGGTGCGATTTTGGGGGGCAGCACCAGACCGTTGTTATCGCCGTGGGTCATGATGATGCCGCCGATGAGACGGGTAGAGACCCCCCAGGAGGTCTGGTGGGGATATTCCCGCTGATTGTCCTTGCTGGTAAAGGTGATGTCAAAGGCTCTGGCGAAGCCGTCGCCAAAGTAATGGGAGGTGCCCGCCTGCAGCGCCTTCCGGTCATGCATCATGCACTCGATGGTATAGGTGGCCTCCGCACCGTTGAACTTTTCCTTCTCGGTCTTCTGTCCCCGGGTCACGGGCATTGCCAGCACGTTCTCACAGAAATCCGCATAGACGTTCAGCATCCGCTCGGTTTCCTCTCTGGCCTCCTGGGCGGTGGCGTGCATGGTGTGACCCTCCTGCCAGAGGAACTCTCTGTGACGGAGGAAGGGACGGCTGGTCTTTTCCCAGCGCAGAACGCTGCACCACTGGTTGTACATCTTGGGCAGATCCCGGTGGGACTGGATCACATTGCGGAAATGCTCGCAGAACAGAGTCTCGGAGGTGGGACGGATGCAGTAACGCTCCTCCAGCGGCTCACTGCCGCCCATGGTGACCCAGGCACACTCCGGCGCAAAGCCCTCTACATGATCCTTCTCCTTCTGCAGGAGGGATTCCGGGATCAGCATGGGCATATAAACGTTCTCCGCACCGGTCTTTTTGAACTCCGCGTCCATCATCTTCTGGATGTTTTCCCAGATGGCGTAGCCATAGGGACGGTAGATAAACATACCCTTGATGGAGGAATAGTCGATCAGCTCCGCCTTCTTGCACACATCGGTGTACCACTGGGCAAAGTCGACCTCCATATCGGTAATCTGTTCCACTTTCTTTTCCTTAGCCATGAATTTATATCTCCCTTTCGGTGTAATTCTCCATGGTTTATTGTATCACGCCTGTCAAGAGGCTGCATAGAATGGTTTGTAAAATTTTATCCTCGGGAGGGAGGAACCTTGGAGACAATTACAATTACATTGGACTCTGCGGCAGCGGCCTTTTATGCCCGAATTGCGGAACAGGCCCAGCTTCCCATTGAGACCGTGCTTTCCGACGCCCTTTTCAAGCTGGCGGGAGAATTATCTCTGGAAGCTCTGCACAAAAGCTGAAAGAGGAATTGTTTTTTTCCAAAAAATCTGATATAATGTCAAAAAAACACAGAGGTGATTTTGGATGAAATCGATCCGTGACATCTACAAAATCGGGAAAGGCCCTTCCAGCTCCCACACCATGGGGCCGGAGCGTGCCGCCAAGCGCTTCCTTGAAAAATATCCCGACGCAGACCGCTACTGCGTCAAGCTCTACGCTTCCCTGTGCAAGACCGGCAGAGGCCACGGCACCGACCGGGTGCTGTACGAGGTGCTGGGCAAGGCCCGGACGGAGGTGCAGTTTTGTGAATTCACCACGGAACCCCTCCCCCATCCCAACACGCTGGATTTCTTCGCCTACCGGGACAGGGAAGAGATCGGGAAAATGCGGGTTATGTCCGTGGGAGGCGGCGACATTGTGATTGAGGGGGAGCCTTCCGCTGTGGATGAGGACGTTTATCCGGAAAACTCCTTTGCGGAAATAAAGCAGTTCTGCGCCTGGCGCTACATCTCTCTGCATGAGTATGTGGAATTAAATGAAGGGCCGGAAATCTGGGATTACTTAGCCGAAATCTGGCGTGCCATGAAGCGCTCCGTGGAGCTTGGCCTGCACACCGAGGGCATCCTGCCCGGCGGTCTGAATGTCCAGCGAAAGGCAAAGCAGTTATTTGACAAGGAGCTGGAAACGGAGCTTCCCCAGGTTCGGGAGCTGCGGCTGGTCTGCTCCTATGCCTTTGCCGTGGCCGAGGAGAACGCCGACAACGGCGTGATCGTCACCGCTCCCACCTGCGGCTCCTGCGGCGTGCTTCCCGCTGTTCTGCTGTATATGCAGGAGCGGTACGATTTCCCTGACGAGAAGGTTCTGGAGGCGCTTGCCGTTGCCGGTCTCATCGGCAGTCTTGTGAAGCGGAACGCCTCCGTCTCCGGTGCCGAGTGCGGCTGTCAGGCGGAGATCGGCACCGCCTGCTCCATGGCCGCCGCCGCTCTGTGCCACCTGAAGGGGCTGTCCATCGACCAGATCGAATATGCCGCCGAGGTAGCCATGGAGCATCAGTTGGGGCTGACCTGCGATCCCATCTGCGGTCTGGTGCAGATTCCCTGCATTGAACGCAACGCCGTAGCCGCCAAGCGGGCCATGGACGCCTTCAATCTGGCCTATTTCCTCTGCGGCACCCGGAACATCAGCTTCGATATGGTCGTCCGTACCATGAAGGAAACCGGTCAGCATATCAATGCCAGCTATAAGGAAACCTCGGAGGGCGGTCTGGCAAAGCTGTACAACCGGAGAAAATTCAGTTAATTAAAGCGAGGGCTGTCTCACGAAGTGAGACAGCCCTGTTTTTCAGAACAGCGCTTCCAGCTGTT
>JAEDOJ010000005.1 GCA_016302015.1 Oscillospiraceae bacterium
AAAAATAATTGGAAACCAGAACAAATACACATTGTATCAATACTGGTTTCCAATTATGGTGCCGCTAACCGGACTCGGCGTAAGGTAGGTAACCACGCGGGCAAAACATCCCACCGGGATGTTTTGTTTGCGGCGGGAACGATCAAAGGTATTGCCACGTCTGTGAGTCGATTTGGATCTTCGAGTCCGGAGCGGAAGATGCATAAAGCCTCCGAATCCCGAAGGATTCGGAGGCTTTATGGTGCCGCTAACCGGACTCGAACCGGTACGGAGTCGCCCCCGGCAGATTTTAAGTCTGCTATGTCTACCTATTCCATCATAGCGGCATATGTACTTTTCCTCGGAAATCCGGGCTCCCTGACAGGCCGGACGCGGCGGTTTCCTGCTGTATCTTATCATTTTCCACGTCCTCAGTCAAGTCCTTCCTGTCCTTTTTCACAAATTCTCTTCGACTCTTTTGGCAATTCATCCAATCTCCCCGCCTTTCCTTCTTTTAAAATAGTTTTTCTTGCATAAAACGGATTTTTCCTGTATAATGGTAGGGCAAAGATTATCATGCGGAGGTGCCGGAATGGCCAAGCTTTACTTTAAATACGGTGCGATGGGCTCTTCGAAAACCGCACAGGCTCTGATCACCAAGTACAATTACGAAGAAAACGGCATGCGCGTCTGGCTGATCAAGCCTTCCTCGGACGACCGTGACGGCAAAACCGTCATTCGCAGCCGTGTGGGTCTGGAGGCCAATGCCGATGTCATCGCTCCCACCATGAATATCATGGAATTATTTGACCGGCGGGAGCCTACGGATGTGATTATTGTAGATGAGTGCCAGTTTATGACCACCGACCACATCGACCAGCTTCGTGAGATCGTAGATATGCGTGGGGTGCCTGTCCTGTGCTTCGGCCTGCGAACCGACTTCCTGAGCACCCTCTTTGACGGCAGCCGCCGGCTGTTTGAGGTGGCAGATTCCATCTCCGAGATCAAGGCCATCTGCGACTGCGGCAACAAGGCCACCACCAACGCCCGTATCGACAGCGAGGGCTATATCGTCACCGAGGGCGATCAGCTCCTGCTGGGCGGCAACGACAGCTATATTGCCATGTGCCACAAATGCTGGGTACGAAATATCCGTGAACACCGCAAGGTCAAAAAACTCTGAAAGGAGCCTGAACATGAACTATCCAACTCCCCATATCAAGGCCGCTCCCGGCGACTTCGGCAAGACCGTCCTCATGCCCGGCGATCCTCTGCGCTCCAAATTCATTGCGGAAAACTTCCTGGAAAATGCCGTTCTGGTGAACAACGTCCGGGGCGTACAGGGCTACACCGGATATTACAAGGGCGTCAAAATTTCCGTCATGGCCTCCGGCATGGGCATCCCCTCCATCGGCATCTATTCCAATGAGCTGTACAACGCCTTCGGTGTGGAGAATATCATGCGCATCGGCTCCGCCGGCTCCATGCGTGAAGACATCCATGTACGGGACATCGTGGTGGCTCAGGGTGCCTGCACCGATTCCAATTTCGGTCATCAGTACCATCTCAACGGCACCTTTGCACCCATTGCCTCCTACGGGATGCTTCGAAAGGCGGTGGAGGCCTGCGAGGAGATTGGCGCCGTCTATCATGTGGGCAATATTCTTTCCAGCGACTGCTTCTATAATGATGAAGAAGGCTTGCCGGAGATCATGACCCAGGTTCCCATGTGGAAGAAAATGGGCGTGATGGCCTGTGAAATGGAGGCCGCCGGTTTGTACATGACCGCCGCCCGATGCGGCAAGAACGCCCTGTGTATCTGCACGATTTCCGACCATATGATCACCGGGGACGCCCTGTCGGCAGACGAACGCCAGACCTCCTTCCGGGAAATGATGCATGTCGCCTTGGAAACTGCGGTCAAACTGGAAAAATAAGCAGATTTTCTGCTCGAATCTATAAGGAGATGAATTCAATGAAACGTGTATTTTTATTTGTGCTGGATTCCTGCGGCTGCGGCCAGATGCCCGACGCCGCAAGCTTCGGGGATTACGGCGTCAACACCCTGAAAAGCTGTTCCACCTCCCCCAAGCTGAACATTCCCACCCTGCTTTCCTACGGTCTGGGCAACATTGAAACCGTGGATTATCTTCCCGGCACCGACGCTCCCAAGGGCGCTGTCTGCCGCCTGTCGGAAGCCTCCATGGGCAAGGACACCACCATCGGTCATTGGGAAATTGCCGGTCTGGTCTCTCCCGATCCCCTGCCCACCTACCCCAACGGCTTCCCCGAAGAGGTTTTGAAGCCCTTCCGTGAGGCCACCGGCCGGGGCGTGCTGGCGAACGCTCCCTGGTCCGGCACCGCCGTCATCGACAAGTACGGCGAAGAGCATATGAAGACCGGCGACCTGATCGTCTACACCTCTGCGGACTCCGTCTTCCAGATCGCCGCCCATGAGGATATCGTTCCTCCCGAGACCCTGTATGAATACTGCCGCATTGCCAGAAAGCTTCTGGTCGGCAAGCATGGCGTGGGCCGTGTGATCGCCCGTCCCTTCATCGGCAACCCCAAGGACGGCTTCACCCGCACCTCCAACCGTCATGACTTCTCTCTGGAGCCTCCCGCGGATACCATGCTGGACGCCATCAAGGCGGCGGGACTGGATTCCATCGGCGTGGGCAAGATCTATGACATCTTCGCCCACCGGGGCACCACCGAGTACACCTACACCAAGGGCAACACCGACGGTCTGAACAAGACCATGGCCTATGCGGAGCAGGATTTCCACGGCCTGTGCTTCATCAATCTGGTGGACTTCGATATGCTTTACGGTCATCGCCGGAACATTGACGGCTATGCGGCGGCTCTCACCGAGTTTGACGGCTGGTTCAAGGACTTTATGGAGAAGCTGGGTGAGGAAGATCTTGTCATGATCACCGCCGACCATGGCTGCGATCCCGCATATACCGCCACCACCGATCATACCCGTGAGTATGTGCCTCTGATCATTGCCGGCAAGCAGGTGAAGCCCGTCAATCTGGGAACCAGATACAGCTTTGCCGATATTGCGGCTACCGTAACCGAGCTGCTGGGCGTTCCCTACGAAACTCCGGGCAAGAGCTTCGCGAAGGAAATTCTGTAAATTTTACGTTGCTACTCACTTTGGGCAGGGAACCCCCTGCCCAATTTTGCCCCCTGCATTTTAAAAATGAAATAAGGAGAAAATGATATGAAACCTTTGGAACTTGTCAATCTGGCCATTGAGGCCCGGGAGCATGCCTATGTTCCCTACTCCAAGTTTGCCGTGGGCGCCGCACTGCTGACCAAAGACGGGAAAGTCTATCAGGGCTGCAATATCGAAAACGCATCCTACGGCCCCACAAACTGTGCTGAGCGCACCGCCTTCTTTACCGCGGTTTATCAGGGCGAGCGGGAATTTGAAGCCATCGCCATCGTGGGCGGCAAGGCAGGCCAGCCGGTGTCCGAGCTTTGCTCTCCCTGCGGCGTGTGCCGTCAGGTTATGCGTGAATTCTGTGGAAACGATTTCAAAATCTTTTTGAGCAAAGGGGATGGCACTTATCTGGAATCCACTCTGGGAGAAATGCTGCCTTTTAGCTTTTCCAGCGAGGATTTGAACCACTAATTTTGGTTATTTTCAACAAATTTTTATATAGATCTTGATTTTTTCGTAATTTTGTGTAACAATGTATGAAGCGGATAACCCGCAAAAATATTTTGGAGGTATGAAAATGAAGAAACTTGTTGCACTTCTTCTGGCTGTTTGCATGGTAGCATGCCTGTTCGCTGGCTGCTCCGGTGACGCAGCAGAAGAAACCACCGCTACCGAAACTACTAAAGCTGTTGAAGACACCACCGCTACTCCCGAAGTTGTTGATACCGAGGCTCCCACTGAGGATACTCCCGTTGCCGGTATTGACAACAGCATGAAGGTCGCTTTCGTTACCGACGTTGGTACCATCGACGACCATTCCTTTAACCAGTACACCTATGAAGGCGTCACCACCTTTGGTGATACTTACGGCATCGAGTGCTACTACTATCAGCCCAACGAAGACTCCGATCAGGCTCGTATCGACGCCATCGAGCAGGCCATCGCTGATGGCTACGGCACTATCGTAATGGCTGGCTTCCTGTTTGGACCGGCTTGCGCTGCTGCTGCAGAAGCTCATCCTGACGTAAACTTCCTGGCATTGGACGTTTCCGCTTTTGACCTCGGCACCGACGTCATTCCCGCAAACGTTTCTCTGGTTGTCTACAAAGAAGAGCAGGCTGGCTATCTGGCTGGCTACGCTGCTGTCAAGGCCGGCTACACTGAGCTGGGCTTCCTGGGCGGCATGGACGTTCCCGCCGTTGTCCGTTACGGCTACGGCTTCGTTCAGGGTGCTGACGCTGCTGCTGCAGAGATGGGCACCACTGCCAACATCAAGTACTGGTACTCCGGCTCCTTCGCTCCCACCGACGAAATCGCTGCTAAGATGGACACTTGGTACGTTGAAGGTACTGAGGTCATCTTCGCCTGCGGCGGCGGCATTTATCTGTCCTGCCTGTCTGCAGCTGATGCAAACGATGGTCTGATGATCGGTGTCGACGTTGACCAGAGCAACGAATCTGATCTCATCATCACTTCTGCAATGAAGGCCCTGAGCAACTCCGTTATTCTTGCTCTGACCGCTTGCGGCGAAAACGGCTGGACTTGGCCTGAAGCTTATTCCGGCACTTGCCAGAGCCTGGGTGCAGCTGAAGACTGTGTTGGCCTGCCCATGGAATCCAGCAAGCTGGGCGACTTCACCACTGCTGACTATGACGCTCTGTTTGAGGCTCTTGTTTCCGGCGAGCTGGTTGTTGACGACTCCTCTGATGCAAGCGCTCATCCCGCCACCACCGCTGTTGTTGTTGACTGGCAGTAATTTTTCGCAGATTTAAGTCATTTTGTTGATTTAAGATGACGCCCCTCCCTACGCTCTTCAGGAGCTGTAGGGAGGGGATTTTTGGCTCTATGTCAATAGGCGGGGAAGAGATAAGCCGATTTTATAATTCCCTCAGAGCTTTCATTTTTTTCTCGAACTCATTATTGTTACAATGTTATTAGACTAAATTATTTACATTTGAACGTTCGCAACATACTTTGTCAAAAAAATACAAAGAATTGAAAAAAACTTCTTGATTTTTATACAAGTCATGGGTTACAATGGAGGTGGGTATTAGTCCCATATCAGAAGGGAGTTGAATCTTTATGGGCGATAGTAATTATGTCATTGAAATGTTGAATATCACTAAGCGTTTCCCTGGTATCATTGCTAATGACAATATTACATTGCAGCTTAAGCGTGGAGAGATTCATGCACTGCTTGGAGAGAATGGTGCTGGTAAATCAACACTGATGAGCGTGCTGTTTGGCTTGTATCAGCCTGAGGAAGGTATCATCAAGAAGGACGGAGTAGAGGTTAAACTTCGTAGTCCTAACGATGCTACCGCTTTGCAGATTGGTATGGTGCATCAGCATTTTAAATTAGTCGAATGTTTTACTGTTCTGGACAACATTATCTTAGGCTGTGAGTCCACCAAGCTTGGTATGCTGCAAAAAAAGGAAGCCAGAAAGAAAGTCATAGAGCTTTCGGAGAAGTATGGTCTGCAGATCGATCCTGACGCTTTGATTTCTGACATTTCTGTCGGTATGCAGCAGCGTGTAGAAATCCTTAAGATGTTGTATCGAGATAATGAGGTTCTTATTTTTGACGAGCCTACCGCTGTTCTCACTCCTCAGGAAATTGACGAATTGATGGATATCATGCGTAATTTCCGATCCGAGGGAAAGAGTATTCTGTTTATTACTCATAAGCTTGCTGAAATTAAGGCTGTCGCTGACCGCTGTTCAGTTCTGCGTAAAGGCAAGTACATGGGTACGGTAGATGTTGCCACTACTTCCGTTGAGGAAATGTCCCGTCTGATGGTCGGACGTAATGTCAACTTTAAGGTTGATAAGCCTGATGCAAATGTTGGCGATTTGGTTCTGGAAGTGAAAGACGTTACCGTTCCTTCCAAGGTTCACAAGAACAACGCTGTGAGTAATGTATCCTTTAGAGTCCATGCAGGCGAAATTGTTTGCTTGGCCGGTATTGAGGGAAATGGTCAGACTCAGTTTGTCCATGCTTTGACCGGTCTGGATAAAATGTCCTCCGGTTCTATCATATTTAAGGGTGAAGACATTACCAAGGCATCCATTCGTACCCGCAGCAAGATGGGCATGAGCCACATTCCCGAGGATAGACATAAACATGGCTTGATCCTCGATTATACTTTGGAACAGAATATGGTTCTTCAGAGATATTGGGAGCCTGAATTCCAGAACAAAGGCTTTATAAGGTTTGATAAGGTTCGTGAGTACTCTGATCGTCTGATCGAGCAGTACGATGTTCGCTCCGGTCAGGGTTCTATTACCACCGCACGTTCCATGTCTGGCGGCAACCAACAAAAGGCTATTATCGCTCGTGAGATTGATAAGGATCCCGATCTTCTGGTTGCAGTTCAGCCTACCCGTGGCCTGGACGTTGGTGCGATTGAGTACATTCATAAGCAGATTGTTGCTCAGCGGAACGCAGGCAAGGCAGTTCTTCTTGTTTCTCTGGAGTTAGACGAGGTTATGAACCTGTCTGACCGTATCTTGGTTATGTATGAAGGTGAAATCGTCGGTGAATTTGATCCGAAGAATACCACCGTGGAAGAACTCGGCCTTTACATGGCTGGTGCAAAAAGAATGGGGGTAAATCAATGAAACGCTTAGGCTCTAACGAAGGCGCCATTAGCTTCTTAGCTTCCTTTGCATCTATCGTCATCGGACTTCTTTTTGGATTTATACTTCTGCTGATTCTGGATGCAGACAACGCTGTTGCCGGTATGGGCAATATGCTTAGCAACGGATTCAAGAACATCGGTAATGTTCTGTATTCCGCAACACCGCTTATCATGGTCGGCCTTTCTGTTGCATTCGCATTTAAGGTTGGCTTATTCAACATTGGTGCTTCCGGTCAGTACACCATTGGTGCATTACTTGCCCTGTTGTGTGGTATCGTTTACGGTATGCCTTGGTACGTATGTCTTCTGGTTGCTGTACTCGGCGGTGCTTTCTGGGGTCTCTTCCCCGGCCTGTTTAAGGCAATCTTCAACGTAAACGAAGTTATCACCTGCATCATGCTCAACTGGATCGGCATGAACCTGACGAATCTCGTGGTTTATAATACTCCCAAGTTCCGTCCTGTGGACTGGGGCGTTGCAGGCTCTGACCGTACCGCAGCTCTCAAGGATGCCAACCCTGACGCTATTCTCCCGAAGCTGGGGCTTGACAAACTGTTTAACTATTCCGCCCTGAATATTGGCATCATTATTGCGATTATTCTTGCTATTGTAGTTTGGGTTGTAATGAATAAAACCACCTTTGGCTATGAACTTCGCGCTTGTGGTCTCAATAGAAATGGTGCTATTTATGCGGGTATCAATGCAAAGAAAAACATCATCCTATCCACTGTAATTGCCGGCGCTTTGGCGGGCTTGGGTGGTGGTCTGTACTACCTCGCTGGCAGCGCACAATATGTCGCAGAGCAGTCCATTCTCACGGCCGGCTTCAATGGCATTCCTGTTGCCCTATTAGCAAATTCCAATCCCTTGGGCGTTATCTTGAGTGGTATTTTTATCAGCTTCCTGAATCTTGGCGGTTTCGCCATGCAGTCTCAGGGTTATGCTGTTCAGGCAACGGACCTTGTTATTGCTGCAATTATTTATCTTGCTGCATTCAGCCTGCTCTTTAAAATTAAGCTGGTTGCAATTTTCAACAATTTCAAGAAAGGTGGTGCCTCTAAATGACTTCTGGTGATATTGCTAGCGTTATCAACTTAACGATTTGTTTTGCCGTGCCTCTGCTTTTAGTCGCAATCGGCGGCATGTACTCTGAACGTTCAGGCGTTATTAACATTGCTTTGGATGGTATTATGATCATCGGTGCGTTGGTTAGCTGCCTGGTCTTGAATGTCTTAGATAAGGCTGGCTGGGGTGACACCGTCCTTAAAAGCCAGATGGGTACGTTGGTCGCTTTTCTGGTCGCAGGCGGCAGTGGTATGATTTTCTCCCTTTTGTTGGCTTTTGCAGCTATTAACCTGAAAGCTGACCAAACCATTGGTGGTACTGCTTTGAACATCTTTGCCCCTGCCTTTGCAGTTGTGCTGGCGTGGGCGATTCAGGGCAATGGCCATACTGACATTTCCATCCCCAAGTGGACCCGTCTCAAGCCCGAAGATATGGGTATTCACGGCAAGGTCAATGTCGATGTCATTGCAACCCTCTTCAAAAAGTTCTACATTACGATTCCCATCGCCTTTATTTTGTTAGCAATCGCCTGGTTTGTACTTTACCGTACCCGCTTTGGCCTGCGTCTGCGTGCTTGCGGCGAACATCCTCAGGCTGCTGACTCTCTGGGTATCAATGTTTACGCTATGCGTTATGCCGGTGTTATGATTTCTGGTTTCTTGGGTGGCGTTGGTGGTCTGTGCTATGTTCTTGTTACCGGTAGTTCCTTCGCTGGCGATGTTGGTGGTTACGGCTTCCTTGCATTAGCTGTTATGATTTTCGGCAACTGGAATCCCGGCAGAATTCTATTCAGTTCTATCTTCTTTGCACTCTTCAAGGTTATTGCTACTTCCAATTCTCTCTTCCCCTTCCTTCCCAGTCTGAAGGGAATTGAGAAATCTGGTAACATATATAACCTGTTGCCTTACATTGTTACTCTGCTCGTTCTGATCTTTACCTCTAAGAAGTCTCACGCACCTAAAGCAGAGGGCATCCCCTACGATAAAGGTCAGCGATAGAATACACATATTTGATTGTCCTATCCCCCAAAAAGGGATAGGACAATGATTGTTCATAGCAGAAATTGTCGGCATTATCGACAAATCATGGAGGATTAACATGTCAGATATTATTGTCATTGGTATTGCAGGCGGTTCCGGCAGCGGTAAAACAACCCTGATGAAAAATCTCATCGCACGTTTTCAGGATGACGTAACCGTTTTGAGCCATGATAATTACTACCGTCCCTATGCTGAATTATCCATCGAAGAGCGTCGAAAGGTCAATTATGACCACCCCGACGCCTTTGACACGGAAATGATGTATGAGCATCTGAAGGAGCTCAAGGCAGGCCATACCATCCAGTGCCCGATCTACGACTACACAACCTATTCCCGCTGCAAGGAAACTACCACGGTGGTGCCCAAAAAGGTGATTCTGGTGGAAGGCATTCTGATTTTTGAAAACAAACCGCTGTGTTCCGAGATGGACATCAAGATTTTCGTGGATACCGACGCAGACGTCCGTCTGATCCGTCGAATCAAGCGGGATGTGGCAAAGCGGGGAAGAAGCCTTGAGTCCGTTTTGACCCAGTACCTCTCCACGGTCAAGCCCATGCATGAGCAGTTTGTGGAGCCCAGTAAGAAGAATGCTGATCTGGTCGTTCAGCAGGGAGGCAAGAATCTGGTTGCACTGGAGATGATCATCGATCGCATCCAGCGTCACATTGACAATGTAACTTGATTAAGATCCATTTCATCGGCAGAGTCCAAGACTCTGCCGATTTTTCTCTTGCAGGAAAGTCCCTTTCCTGATAAAATAAACGAGAAACGGAGGGAGAATCGATGACAAATATTCAAAAGGATCTGTTTTCCATGCAGGATTCAGGGTATCAGGCATTTCAGTCAAAACTGATCCCCACCCTTGACCCCCAAAAGATGATTGGCATCCGCACGCCGGTCTTGCGGGCGTATGCCAGAAAATTTGCCAAATCGGAGGACGCGTCGACCTTCCTCGCATCCCTCCCCCACGAATATTTTGAGGAGAATAACCTTCACAGCTTTTTGCTGGAGGGAATAAAGGATTTTGACGCCGCCGTCAAGGGGATCGACGCCTTCCTCCCCTATGTGGACAACTGGGCAACCTGCGACAGCATGAAGCCCGGTGTTTTTCGGAAGCACCGGCAGGAGCTTTTGCCCTATATTCGCCGTTGGCTGGCATCGGAGCACACCTATACCATCCGCTACGGCATCGGTATGCTGATGACCCATTATCTGGACGACGCCTTTTCCCCGGACTACCTGGATTGGGTCGCCACCCTTCGCTCCGACGAATACTATGTCAACATGATGATTGCCTGGTACTTCGCTACCGCTTTGGCCAAGCAATATGACGCGGCGCTTCCCTGCCTTCTGGACAACCGCCTTGCCCTGTGGACGCACAACAAGACCATTCAAAAGGCCGTTGAAAGCGATCGAATTACGCCGGAGCAGAAAATCCATCTCCGAACGCTGAAACGGAGGGAGAAACGTGTATAAAATTTTTGTTGTGGAAGACGATCAAGGCATTGCGGAAGGGATCGCCAACCAGCTCGCTTCATGGAACATGGAGCCTGTCTGCGCCACGGACTTTCGTAATATTCTGTCTCAATTTGCCGCCGTCCAGCCCCATCTGGTATTGCTGGACATTTCCCTGCCCTTTATGGACGGCTACCATTGGTGCAGCGAGATTCGCCGGGTGTCCAAGGTTCCCATCATTTTCCTCTCCTCCGCCGCCGACAATATGAATATTGTGATGGCAATGAATCTGGGAGCGGACGATTTTATCCCAAAGCCCTTTGATACTCATGTCCTGATTGCCAAGCTGCAGGCGCTGCTCCGCCGAACCTATGATTTCGGGGATTCCATGCCGGTGCTTACCCATCGGGGCGCCATGCTGAACACCGGAGACGGGACGCTGTTTTACGGGAACTCCAGTATTTCTCTGACGAAAAACGAGTTTCGGATTCTCCTTCTGCTGATGAAGCACAAGGGCACGGTGGTCAGCCGGGAGAAGCTGATGGAGGCGCTGTGGCAGAATGACGCCTTTGTGGACGAGAACGCTCTGACGGTAAATGTCGGCCGTCTTCGGAAAAAGCTGGACGCCGCCGGATTGAAGGATTTTATAGAAACAAAATTCGGTGTGGGCTATCTCATTGATTGAGGTGAAAATCATGGGTTTTTTCTTTCGATATCTCAAAGAACACCTGAACCTTCTTGCCCTGTTTTTCTTTATTGAATTTGTCTATACCTCCGTGTTTTTCTTCTATTCCCTTCCTTTTGCCGCCTTTTTATACCCTGATCTGCTCTGCGCCGCCGCCTTTCTCCTCTGGCTGGGCTTTGATATCGCAAAAGCCCGCCGGAAGCATACCACGCTTACGGTCTTGAGCGCCCTGCCCGGGAATCTGCAGGAGGTACTGACCCAGTATCCCCGTCAGGAGGATGAGGACTACCGGAAGCTCATCACCTTGCTGGTGGAGGCCGAAGCAAAAACCGCTGACGCCGCCGCAGAGAAGATGAACGACTGCATGGATTATTACACCGCATGGGTGCATCAGATCAAGACCCCCATTGCCTCCATGCGGCTCTCCCTGCAAAACGAAGACAGCCCTCTGTCACGGAGGCTGTCTGAGGATTTATTCCGCATTGAGCAGTATGTGGAAATGGTGCTGACCTATCTCCGGTTGGACGATTCCGCGTCGGATTACGTGTTCCGAGCCTGTGCTCTGGACGGGATTATCAAGGCGGCGCTGCGAAAATTTGCCGGGCAGTTCATCCGTAAGGGCATACGGCTTTCCTACACCAGCACCGAAAAAACCGTCCTGACGGACGAAAAATGGTTGACCTTTGTTCTGGAGCAGGTGCTTTCCAATGCGCTGAAATACACCGAGCGGGGCGAGATTCGCATTTTCTGCGAGGGTGATATCCTGTCGATTCAGGACACCGGCATCGGCATTGCACCGGAGGATCTTCCCCGGATTTTTGAAAAGGGCTATACCGGCTTCAACGGTCGAAGGGATCAGCGTGCCAGCGGTCTGGGCTTGTACCTCTGCCGCAGGATCTGCGCCAATCTGGGGCACGGGATTCACGCCGTCTCCGCCCCGGAGCTGGGCACCACAATTCAGCTTGATCTGTCCCGGGAGGTTTTCCGGGTGGAGTAATTGTGACATTTTTGTTCGTTTTACAGGAAAAACTGTAAGAGGATGCCAAGGAATGCTCCGCCGATTTATGGTATGATTTTTGCGGAAAGGGGGTTACTGTAATGAGCTTACTTACAGCAACACATTTGAAAAAAATCTATACCACCCGCTTCGGCGGCACCCAGGTGGAGGCTCTGCGGGATGTGAGCTTCTCCGTTGAACCCGGCGAGTTTATTGCCATCATGGGGGAATCCGGCTCCGGCAAAACCACCCTGCTGAATATTCTGGCCGCTCTGGATCGCCCTACCTCCGGCACGGTGCTTCTGGATAACCGGGACTTTTCCAAGTTCAGCAACAGCGAGGCCGCAGCCTTCCGCCGGGATCATCTGGGCTTTGTATTTCAGGAGTTCAACCTTCTGGACACCTTTTCCTTAGAGGACAACATCTGTCTGCCGCTGGTGCTTGCAGGCATTCCTCTGAAGGAAATGCAGCAGCGGCTGGCGCCTCTGGCGGAAAAGCTGGGCATCACGCCTCTGCTGAAGAAATTTCCCTATGAACTCTCCGGCGGCCAGAAGCAGCGGGGCGCCATTGCCCGGGCGCTGATCACCCAGCCGAAGCTCCTTTTGGCAGACGAGCCCACCGGCGCTCTGGATTCCAGGGCTTCGGACGAGCTGCTCCGTCTTTTTGAGAGCATCAACCAGAGCGGGCAGACCATTCTTATGGTCACCCATTCCGTGAAGGCTGCCAGCCACGCCAGCCGGGTGCTGTTCATCAAGGACGGCATCGTCTTCCACCAGCTATACCGGGGCGATGCCACCAACGAGGCTCTGTACCAGAGGATCTCCGACACCCTGACCATGGTGCAAACCGGAGGTCAGAAGCCATGAGAGCAGGATTTTACCCCAAGCTGGCATGGAGCGCCATTCGGAAAAACCGCCGGTTGTATCTCCCCTATCTTTTGACCTGCATCGGCATGGTCATGATGTTCTATCTTCTGGAAAGTCTCAGCGCTCTTGCCGGCACAGCAGATATGTTTGGCGGCAACAATCTGAGGATCATTCTGAATCTGGGAAAGTTTGTCATCGCCGTCTTTTCCGCCATCTTCCTCTTTTACACAAATTCCTTTCTCGCCCGAAAGCGGGACAAGGAATTCGGCCTGTACAACATTTTGGGGCTGGGCAAGAAAAGTCTGACGCTGGTGCTGGCCTGGGAATCCCTGATCATCGCAGCCATCGCTCTGGGCGGCGGTTTGGTGCTGGGAATTGCCTTTTCCAAGCTGGCGGAGCTGTGTCTGATGAAGATTGTCCGGGGCACTGTCCGCTTTTCCTTCACGATCTCCGGCTCGTCCGTTTTGATCACCCTTCTGATCTATCTTCTGGTCTTCCTTCTGTTATTCGCAAAATCCCTGCTTCATCTGAAGCGTACCGATCCTCTGTCCCTCCTCCACAGCGACCGCCTTGGGGAAAAGCCGCCCAAGGCCAACTGGTTCCTTGCTCTGGTGGGCGTCGGTCTGCTGGGTGGGGCCTATTATCTGGCGGTAACCATCCAAAGTCCCATAACCGCCCTGGCCCTCTTCTTTGTCGCTGTGATCATGGTGATTCTTGGTACCTATCTCCTCTTTATCTCCGGCTCCGTCACCCTGTGCCGCCTGCTGCAGAAAAATAAGCGGTATTATTATAAAAAGAATCATTTTGTAACCATTTCCTCCATGACCTACCGCATGAAGCGAAACGGCGCCGGACTGGCCTCCATTTGCATTCTCAGCACCATGGTGCTGGTCATGATCGCCTCCTCCGCCAGCCTGTATTTTGGCATTGAGGACAGCATTCGGCAGGCGTATCCCATGGAGACCCAGTACAGCTTCCTGTTCAACACGGCAACCGACCCCCGGATTGATGTGCTCCGGGAGGATTTACAGGGAGTTTTTGACGATCACGATCTCTATCCCACCCGGAAGCTGGACTACACCTACGGTTCCGTGATGGGGAAACTGGACGGAACAAAGATTTTGACGGATGCGGACGGTGTGAACCACGCCACGGCGAACAACGATACCCTGCGTCAGGTTTTCTTTATCGACGCCGAGGGCTATCGCACGACCACAGGCATAGACCTGCCGGTCTCGGCGAATCAGGCCTTTCTCGCCACCCAGCAGTGCGAGTACAACCAGCCCACCCTGTCTGTGGGCGCTCTTACGCTGAATATTGCCGGAAAGACCGAAGCAATTCCCCAAATTCTGGAGGGTGGGGTCTCTCTGGTTCCCGCCATCTGGGTCATTCTTCCTGACTTTTCCCCTTTGCGGCCGCTGGAAATTTCATCGAACGAGGTGGACGAGAGCAGACTGCTCTACCACTGGTGCTATTCCTACGACATGGATGCCTCTGAAGAAGCCACGATCCAAATTTATCAGGATCAATGCGACGAGATCTCCACCATATCGGATCGTTTCCCCAACATGGAAATGGGCTACAGCACTGTAAACCGTTCTCTCCAGCGGGACGATTTCTACACCACCAGCGGCGGGCTGTTCTTCATCGGTCTGGTACTGAGTCTGGCTTTCCTCTTTGCTACGGTGCTGATCATCTACTACAAGCAGGTCAGCGAGGGCTACGAAGACCAGTCCCGGTTCGAGATCATGCAAAAGGTGGGGATGACAAAAAGCGACATTAAGAAAAGCATCAACTCCCAGATTCTTACGGTCTTTTTTGCCCCGCTGATTTTTGCGGGAATCCATTTTTCCTTCTCCTTCCCGCTGGTCTGGAAGCTGCTGCAAATGTTCTATCTGCGGAACCTGACCCTCTGTCTCCTTGTCTCCGCAGGGGCGTTTCTTCTCTTTGGATTGCTCTATTCCATCGTATATAAGGTCACCGCACGGGCGTATTTTTCCATCGTCAGCGGCTAAAAAACAGACCCGAAGGCTTTGCGCCTTCGGGTCTGCTGCTTTTACGGCCAAAAACTGGTATACGTAGGCCAGGGAATGGTGGGAGCGGGGCTCTCGACCAACGGAATAGAGACCGTAGGCAGCGAAACAGTTGCCCTCGGCTCCACCAGCGAGGTGGGATTATAGGGAAGCGTTTGATTGATTCTTTCCAAAAATGACTCCGTGGGGGCGTAGTAATAATACCTCGTCGTTTCCGTCGTTGTCTCCACGATGGTCTGCATCGGCGCCTCCTTGTTGTCCGTCCGCACGGAAGCCACGGTTCTTCTCACCGCAGGCGCCGTCTCGGTCTGGCTGCATTCCACCACAACCACCTGGGTGGGAGCGGCCTTCATCTGCATGGTAAAGAAGCCGAAGGTCAATCCCGCGGTGAGAACCACAAGGCAGAGGCCGCTGATGACCGGATTTCCTTTGGCTCTTGCCAGCTCCCGAATCCGGCGTTCCGTGCTGCTGAAGGAAAAGCCGGTCTGCAGCAGTCCCATCACCCGGCTTCGCTCAGCCTCCACCAGCGTGGTGGCATAGCCCAGCCGTGCCGACCTGCCCAACTGACGGATGACCTCTGCGTCGCAGCGCATTTCCATGTCCTCCGAGGCCAGCGCCACCATCAGCCAGACCAGCGGATTGAACCAGTGGATGCAGGCGGTGAGCAGAAGCACCGCCTTCTTCAGCACGTCATGCTTGCGGACATGAATCTCCTCATGAAGGAGGACGTGGCGCAGCCGGTCTTCCTCCTCCAGCGGAAAATCCACCGGGAGCAAAACCACCGGTCGGAACAGGCCGTAGGTCAGAGGGGCTTCCAGTCCGTCCAGCATCCGCACCCGCAGGTTTTCCGGGGTGGATATGCCCTCCGGCAGAGGCAGCGAAAAGCGGTAGCGCAGTCTCTGCCGCAGGTGGGAGACCACCAAAAACACCAGCAGACCTGCCGCACCCGCCGCCCAGAGAATCTGAGGGACGGAAACCGGCGGTTCTTCTGCGATTGCTTTTGATGGAATCACGATTTCCTGTTCCATCTTCTGGGCTTCCTGTCGAACGACCACCACCTCAGTGGGTTTCTGTCCTTCCAAAACAGAAAGATCGATTGCGCCCCAGGTCGCTTCCACGATCCCCGGCGTCAGCAGACGAAGCACCGCCGCCGCCCACAAAATCAGAAAGACGCTTCTGTGGACACGGTGCTGCAATATTCTGCGGAGGGCTGTGATGACAAGGATCATCAGTCCCCCGATCATGCTAATCTGTAATAAGCTCATAGGATTCCTTTCCTCACCACCACCGCGGTACGGCTGGGAAGATACAGGCGGATGCCGGGTTTCCCATCCTCCCGGACTTCGGTAGGATAGACGCTGTGGTAAATTCTCCCCTTTCCGCCGTAGCAGAAATCATCACTGGACAGAATCACCTCATACGCGCCCTCCTCCAGCATGGGGATAAAGTAGCCGTCAAAGGACTTGGTGGGGTGGAAGTTGAAAATGAACCGGGTGTCTCCCTTCCGGAAGGCCAGGATTTTGTCGTCGTTATGGTCGTAGAGATATTCCTGCTCCTGCGCCAGAAGATGGGTCTCCTTGGCCAGAGCCACCATAGCCTTCTCGAAGTCGTACAAATACCGGTATTTCAGCCCGGGGTTATCCACCAGACTCCACTGTCTGCGGCAGTAGTGGTAGCTCCAGCCGTTGCCCTCCCGGGGGAAATCGATCCACTCCGGGTGTCCGAACTCATTGCCCATGAAGGTCAGGTAGCCGTCGCCGCCCAGACTCATGGTCAAAAGCCTGATCATCTTGTGCAGCGCCATGCCCCGGTCAATGATCATATTGTCATTGTATTTGTCCATGCAGTAGTACATTTCCCTGTCGCACAGCCGGAACATAATGGTCTTGTCCCCTACCAGCGCCTGATCGTGGGACTCGCAGTAGCCGATGACCTTCTCCTGGGGGCGGCGGGTGGACAGCTCATAGTAAATGTTGCCCATATGCCAGTAGTCATCGGAGACCTCCTTGAGCAGCTTGATCCACATATCCGGCTCGCCCATGGCGAGGCGGTAGTCAAAGCCCAGACCGCCATCGGCGATGGGCAGACACAGGCCGGGCAGCGCCGAGGTATCCTCCGCAATGGTGATTGCGTTGGGGTTGACCTCCCGCACCAGCTCATTGGCAAGCTGTAAATAGGTTACCGCTTCCGTATCCGTGTTCATGGAGAAATACTTTCCGTAATCCGTAAAGGCCGTGCCAAGTCCATGGTCATGATAGAGCATGGAGGTCACGCCGTCGAAGCGGAAGCCGTCAAAATGGAACTGGGTCTGCCAATATTTCAGATTGGACAGGAGGAAATGAAGCACCTCGTTTTTGTCGTAATTGAAGCACTTGGTATCCCATGCGGCATGGTTGCCCTTTCCCCCGGCGTGGAAGAACTGATACTCGGTTCCGTCAAACTCGTTGATGCCCTCCCGGGTATTCTTGGAAGCGTGGGAATGCACCACATCCAGCAGAACCGCGATTCCCATGCCGTGGGCGGCGTCGATCAGCTCCCGCAATTCGTCCGGGGTGCCGAACCGGGAGGAGGCGGCGAAGAAATTGGTCACCTGATAGCCAAAGGAGGCATAGTAGGGGTGCTCCATGATCGCCATAATTTGAATCGTATTATATCCCAGCGCCTTCACCCGGGGCAGGATGTTCTCCCGGAACTCCCGGTAGGAACCAACCTTCCCTTCCTCCTGGGCCATACCGATATGGCACTCGTAGATAAACAGCTCCTTTTCCGGACGGAAGCCCTGATCCGTCCAGGGAAACGCCGGGGTATGGAAAATCATGGCGCTCCACCCGGTGGTTGCGGGGTCCTGCACCACATAATTGGCGTACAGCGGAATTCTGTCCAGCTCTCTGCCGTTGTGCACCACCACCGTCATAACCCGCTGGCCGTTTTTCAAAATATCCGGCAGTTCCACTTCAAACACGCCGTTGTCCTTCTTCTCCATGGGCCAGGCGTGACGATCCCAATTACAGAAGTCTCCGGTGAAGTACATTCTTTCAGCGCCGGGCGCCCACTCCCGGTACACCCAGCCCTCTTCGGTTTTGTGGATGCCGAAATACTTGTAGCCGTTGGCAAAGTCGGACAGCCTGCCGCCGTCCTTTAAAATTTCCTTTTTCTTGCGCCGGTAATTCTCCATGCGGAGGACCAGGTCGTTCTCATAGGGCTTCAGACAGGGGTCAATTTTCAAAATATTGCATTCCATGTTTCTCGTCCTTTCCGTGGGTTGTTTCCGGGTTTATTGTACTATGTCAGTCAAATCCCGTCAATCTCTTTTCTTCCCGTCTTTCCGCAAAAAAGCAGAACCCTTCCTTTTTTGAAAAGGTTCTGCGATTTTCCGGTTTGTTTAACCTTCGTCCAGAGCGTAGAAGCCGGCAATCAAAGCCTCCAGCTCCGCCTGATCCTGTGCGGAAGCGGTGATCAGAGCCATGCCCTCCTCGGTCTGACAGGCGACCAGGGTCTCGAAAATGGTGATGCCGTTGAATTCAGCGGAGACCTGAATGCAGAAACGCTCCTGTCCCGCAAAAGTGACGGTATCCATAGCAGTCACAACGTTGGTCATGCCCATGCCTTCCAAGGCACCCGCAAGGCTGTCCAACTGAGCGCTGAGATAGAGCTCCTCTGTGATGATTGCAGGGAGATTTTTCTCCAGATTACCGTTGAGGGACTGAGTGAAATCCGCTTTCTGTGCAAACATGAACATCACCGGCGACGCAGCCTCCAACTGATCCGCCAGGCTCTCGTCAGCCGAAAGTCCGTTCAGATCCAGAATTTCGTTCAGGGTGCAAATGCCCCAGTCGGAATCCAGCTCGATCCCCAGACCGAGCCACTGGTTGGTATAGACGCTGCCGTCTGTCGTTCCGAAGATAGCCTTCGCCGCTTCCTCCGCCTCAGGGTCAACCGTGGGTTCTTCTTCCGTAGGCGCTTCCGTGACAATCTCTGTGGGCGCTTCCGTAGGGGCTTCTGTTGTTACAGTCTCTGTGGAAGGCTCCGTAGGCTTCTTCTCCGCAGAGCAGGCGGTCATGGAGGCCACCATCAGCATAGCAAGCAGAAGGGCAATGATCTTTTTCATATCTGTTCTCCTTTTTGTTTCATTCTGCCTGCATAGTATATCAACCATTTCGTCCATTGTCAAGTCCGGGACAATTTCTTTGGAATACCCGTAGCCAAACCGGCGGAATCGTGGTAAAATAGAGAAAACCCGCCGCTTGAGCCGTCCGGCTCCGGTTGAGGCTTCAAAACAGCTACGAAAGTATGATTTTTATGGGAACTAAGAGGAACAAGTTAAAAATGATCTCTCTGCTCCTGTCCCTCTGTCTTTTTCTTTGGGGCTGTCAGACCGCCGATGCCCGCACCGCCTCTGTCTTTGCCATGGACACCGTCATGGATTTGACGATTTACGGATCGGAAGAAGCCTTAAACGGGGCGAAGGCCAGGATCACCGCTCTGGAGCTGCAGCTCTCCGTCACCGATGAGAACAGCGAAATCTTCGCCATCAACCGGGACGGCGGTGGAATCATCACCGGAGACGCCCGGGAGCTGCTGGCGCAGGCTCTGGAGCTCTGCGACCGGACGGAGGGCGCTCTGGATATTTCCATCTATCCGGCGGTAAAAGCCTGGGGCTTTACCACGGGAAGCTATCAGGTTCCCTCTGCCGGGGAGCTGAACCGGCTGGTACAAAACGTGGATTACCGGAACGTGATTCTGGAAGACGGCTTTGTCCGACTCTCTCAGGGCATGGAGATCGACCTTGGCAGCGTGGCCAAGGGGTATCTGGGTCGTGAACTGGCAGAGGCGCTTCGCCAACAGGGGGTAACCTCCGGGATCCTGAATCTGGGCGGCAACGTACAGTCCATTGGTTCCAAGCCCGACGGCTCTGCGTGGAATGTGGGAGTACAAAATCCCCAGGGCGATGGCTATCTGGGCGTGCTGCAGATCAGGGATCAGGCGGTGGTGACCTCCGGAGGCTACGAACGGTACTTTGAGCAGGACGGCCAGACCTACTGGCATATCCTGAATCCTGAAACCGGTTATCCCGCCCGGAGCGGGTTGATTTCCGTCACCGTCATCGGCAGCGACGGTCTGGTCTGCGACGCTCTGTCCACCGCCCTCTTTGTGATGGGGCTGGACAGAGCCACGGAATTCTGGAAAACCAGCAATGATTTTGAGGCGATTTTCGTGACGGAGTCCGGCGATGTCTACCTGACCCAGGGAATCGAACCTTTCTTCACCCTCTGGGAGGGGCAAACCCATAGAAATGTGACGGTGATCTCCCCATGATGAAAACCAAAACCTGGATTCTGATCCTTGGAGCCCTGCTGGTGATTTCTCTGGCCCTCAGTCTTTGGCTGTTTCTCCGTCCCGGCGGTCAGATCGCCAACATTTACCGGGACGGCGTCTGCATTCTTTCCATCGATCTTTCCACCGCAACGGAGCCTGAGATCTTCACCTTTACCGACGAAGCCGGAACCAATGTGATTCTGGTGGAACCGGGACGCATCCGTGTACAGGAGGCGGACTGCCCGGATCAGGTCTGCGTCAAGTCCGGCTGGCTGCAGGACAGCGCCGCCCCCATCGTTTGTCTGCCCCACCGTCTGGTGATCCGTCTGGAAGCCAGCGCCCCTCTGGCGGTGGACGCAATTGCGAGGTAACTCACCATGAAGGCAAAAAGAATTGCCACAGCCGGGCTTTTGGCGGCGTTGGCATTGATCATTTTTGTTGTGGAGCTGCAGCTTCCCTCTCTCGTCCCCATTCCCGGCATCAAGCTGGGACTTGCCAATATTGTCACCGTGGCGGCCATGTTCCTCTTGGGGCCGGTGGACACGGCGGTAGTCCTTCTGGTGCGGATTCTTCTGGGAAGTATGTTCACCGGTCAGATGATCTCCCTTGCCTACAGTCTGGCGGGCGGTCTGCTCTGCTATTTGGCCATGCTGATTCTGCGAAAGCTCCTCACCGAAAAGCAAATCTGGGTTTGCAGCGTCCTCGGCGCCGTCGCCCACAATATCGGTCAGATTTCGGTGGCAATTTTCATCACCGGAACCCCGGCGCTGATTTCCTACCTGCCGGTTCTTCTGGTCTCCGGCATCCTTGCCGGGCTGTTCACCGGTCTTTGTGCCCAATTCACCGTAAACAAGCTGAAAGCCGCTGGATAAGCGGCCTTCAGTCTGTCAAAAAGTCCGGAACCGCCAAAAAAAGATCATTGTTTCAGCAAATTGTCCTTTTGGGAGTCTGTGAAAACACAGAAAGACTTCCGAACTTTTTTGCAGACTTCTCTTATGCTTCCAGACTTTGGAAGCAATCATTCAGATAGATCACATGGGAAATGGCGATTATGAAGCTGCGGAGGGTCTTTTTTGCAAAGGGCATCGTCCCTATCACGTCCAGCGGAGGCATATCCTGGGAAAACACCGCCCTGAGCATATTCTCCAGCTCTGTACAGAAATAATCGTAGGCAGTTTCCAGAGAATAGGTTCTCTTTTGCAGTTGGAACAGGGTAGAAATGTTCTCCATGGAAAGCACCTGCTTCCCCACGGCGATAAACAGCAGATAGGCGATCCGGTCTGCGTAATACTGCTTCTTCACCGGACGGTCGACATAGCCCTTTTTCACATAGTTGCTGAGCATGGAATTTGTGATGGAAATCTCCAGCGGCGCCAGACAATCATTGATATATTTCACCGTTTGCTCCAGATACAACCCAACGTTTGGGATCTCCCGGTACCGGGGCATTTTGAAATTCTGAATGCTTTCGTTCATTTGCCTCACTCCCTGAAACATATTATACACGAATTATTCAAAACTTCAATATTGACTTTTCATAAATATTGTGTATAATACTAATTGATCAGTTTTTTAAAAACCGATAATCCGATTTTTTGTATCCCATGCGTGAAAAAGGAGCAATTATGAAATATAAAATCGTATCAGATTCCTCTGCGGATCTGCTGAAGCTGGAAGGCATTCCCTTCGCCTCCGTTCCCCTGCACATTCTGGTGGGAGAGCAGGAGTTTATCGACAACGCTGCCCTGGATCTCTCCGCCATGCAGTCCGCGCTGGAAAGCTATAAGGGCAAAACCTCCACCTCCTGCCCCAGTCCGGCGGAATGGATCGCTTCCTTTGAAGAGGCCGATGTTGTCTTCTGCTTCACCATTTCTGGCAAGCTCTCCGGCTCCGCCTCCTCTGCCCGGACGGCAAAGCAGCTCTACGAAAATGACTTCCCCGGTAAGCGGGTTTACGTCATCGATTCTCTTTCCACCGGGCCTGAAATGACCTTGCTCATCGAAAAGACCAGAGATTTGATGCTGACGGGCGCCGACGGCGAGGAAATCTACCGTCAGATCAAGGCGTATATGAAGAAAACCCACCTGTTTTTCATGCTGGCCTCTGTGGACAATCTGGCAAAAAACGGCCGGGTTAGTCCTCTGCTGGCAAAGGGTATGGGTCTGCTGGGTCTCCGGGTGATCGGCACCGCCAGCGACGCAGGAGAACTGACCACCCTGGAAAAGTGCCGTGGGGAGAAGAAAGCCATTCCCCGTGTCATCCAGCTCATGAAGGATTACGGCTACAAGGCCGGGCAAAAGGTGATCATCGCTCACCACTTCAACGAAAGAGCCGCCGTCGAGCTGCAGGCGCAGATCAAGGCTGTCTTTGGCGAATTCCGCGGCTATATTCAGCGAAACCGGGGTCTGTGCGGATACTATGCAGAGCCGAATTCCTTTATGGTAGGCTTTGAAGTGTAACTATAAAATAGAGTAGGAGGGGCTGAATAGCCCCGACCTCTCACACCACCGTGCGTACC
>JAEDOJ010000105.1 GCA_016302015.1 Oscillospiraceae bacterium
TGTCCGAAGCGCCGAATCCTCCGGCGGCTATTGGAAACAGCCTGTGATATCCATCAGCGGGGAGAATTCATCTTTGGGCAGCTTGTCTGCGCCGTCAAAAACCTCCGATGTATGCACTGTTTCCAGCTCAAAGCTGCCGTTGATTTCCTGCACGCAGTAATAGACGCTCTCGTCCTTGGGGAAACCGCACACAACAATTCGGCCGGAAAAATCTTCGTCGGTGTAGACGGCGGTGGTTTTGCTGGCCGGCAAGGGCTGGGAGGCAATGATTGCTCCACGCAGGCGGTAAATCAGCGCTTCCATGGGAGGCACCAGTCTTCCACAGTGCAGGGCGGCGCAGAAAAGTCCTATGACGGTTGCCGCTTCCATGATACCCATCAACCCTAAGAGAATCCAATCTGATTTGCTGAATTCCTGAAAGTCCTTGCTGAAAATCCATAGCAAAATCGCCGCCAAAAGGGCAAACATCAAGGCAACGCCGCCAAACACCCACCGAAGCCCTTTCTTTCGCTTCGTTTGCAGCTCAGCCAACTGCTTCCGTATGGACTCAGGCGACGCAGTTTCCGGGCGGAAAAGCTGTCTGCGGATTTCAGCGCACAGCTCCCAGGGATTTTCAAGACCCATGATCACATGGCGTTTCCCGTTTTTCATCAGGATTGTCAGGGTCAGGGGCTTCGCCACCGCAAAGGAAACCTCATCGAGACTGGAATCCAGGCTGCCGAACCAACGATATTTTGCCTGAAGCTCGTTTTCTCCCACATAGACGAACGCTCCGTGATTGTGCAGCAGAAGGGGAATTGGAAGCAGGACGGCAAAAATTCCCATGATCAGGAGAATGACCAGTTCACCGGGAGCTTCCGGGTCTGTGATGGTCAAAAAGACATACATGGCGATGAGAAAGATTCCGCACGGGATCGCCAAACCACAGGCGAATGCGGACTTTTTACGGACAAAAAGACCTTCCATAGAAACACTTCCTTTTTTTCGTTACAAGGGTTTCAATGATTCTTCTGCCAACATCTTGCCCCTGATATTCCTGCAAGCTCCATCAATTCCCGATCAAGCAGGAGAGTACCCGGGTAGGGATAGGTTTTGCTGATTTTTTCGAAAAGCGCCAGGCAGACGTCAGCTTTTAAGGGATTTTTTTCCACAAGCAGTGCGTAGACATATTCTGTGCGGATCACGGAAGGGTTTTTCCCCATGGATTTCATAAATTTCTTCTGAGCTGCATCGTACATCTGCTGCAGAACCTGAGGACGGTTCTCCCGGATCATTTCGCAATACATCCGATCGCAGATCATGAGACGGCGATGCAGGCCGATGATCCCACTGTCGATGGAAAGAAGGCGGGCCATCAGTTGCTCCGCTTCCCCGAACCGGTGCTGATCCATCAGGCGGTTGCAGACAGAAACGCCCTGAGTTGCCACCATGCTGTTTTTCATCTCTTCATCGGAGGGAAGGGAAAACCACTCCTCCGGCATATCTCTCAACCTGACGCCCTTGGCCAACTGCTCGTTTTCCTTCAGTCCACACCAGAACGCATACATGGCATGGCTGCTTTTCCGGATGGAACAGGCGTTATAGCCATCGTTGTTCACGGTTCCTATGTGCATGGGGATGCCGTTTACAAGCGCCTCGACAACGCCGAGGACTGCCGACACCTGCGAGAAGATGGACAGGTAATTTTCCCGGTCAACGATCAGATACACTCCGAAAAACACCGCACTGCTCACCAAATTCATGATACAGCCGCCCAGATTGGACAGCACAACGGGGAACCTCCCGTTTTTTAGCTCCGGGGGCGCCATCAGGCATTGTCCCCGGGTACCTGCAAGGGAGTACCTCCGAAGGACGAGCCTGCCGTTTTCCTTCAGCAGCATAAAGCTGCCGATCCGGAAAGAAGTGAATTTGTACCCGGATATCAGGCCAAAAACCAGATGTCCGGCCTCATGGATCACAACCTGAAGGATCAGAGCCAAATACGTCAGGACATACATGAGGGGCAACGGCAGCAGTCTTTGCCACGGGGGTGCGTCTCTGGGGATGGTGGCCTTGAAAAACCTGATTATCAAAAGGCCGCAAGCAACGCCGGCCAGCAGGAAGATGCCGTTTACAAGCCACTGCTGCCAGTTGGTATTTTTCTTTTTCATTTCGACCTCTCCTCCCACTGGTCATGTCCGCTGGACAATACAGATACTATAATTATAGCACGCTCCTCCGAGGATTTCAACCGGAGGCAGAAAAAAGTGGATGGGTCTGCTGATCCATCCACTTTTGACAGAATATTTATTGGTCGTAGGCGATGCCGGCGTTGATGGCCTTCAGGTTGATTTCCAGAAGGTCCGCATGCTTGGCGGAAACCACTTTTTTCAGGGCGGCTTCCACGTTGTCGTGGGAAATTGCCTCGCATTCCCGGATCAGCTTCCCGGTCATGACCATATTGGCCAGAGTGGGCGCACCCAGCTCCCGGGCAATTCTGGCGGCGGGAAGATAGAATACGGAGACATCCGTCCTTCTGACCTTCCGCTCGATCAGGGTGGATTCCACAAAAATCATGCCGCCGGGGACAACGGCGTCCTCATATTTATCCAGAGAGGGGAGGTTCATGGCAATCAGCACATCCGGTGCGGAGACGATGGGAGAACCAACAGGATCATCGCTGAGAATGACGGAGCAGTTTGCTGTGCCGCCCCGCATTTCCGGGCCGTAGGAGGGCAGCCAGCTCAGGTGCTTTCCGTCGATCAGTCCCTTATAGGCCAGAACCTTACCGGCAAACAGAACGCCCTGCCCGCCGAAGCCTGCAATCAAAATCTGTGTGGTCATGGATTTGCCTCCTTTGCAGCGGATCTGTCCTTATATGTGCCCAGAGGATAGTAGGGCAGCATTTTCTCCTCTACCCATTTCAGCGCCTTGTCCGGAGTCATGCCCCAGTTGGTGGGACAGGAGGAAACCACCTCTACCAGAGAGAAGCCCTTGCCCTCCAACTGATTTCGGAAGGCCTTTTCAATCACATTTTTGGCGTTTTTCACGTTTTTTACGTTGTTGACCGCAACACGGGCGATGAATTCCGGCCCTTCCAGGGTGGAGAGCATCTCGCAGATCCGGATGGGATAGCCTGCGGTGGTCACGTCTCTGCCGTAGGGAGAGGTCTGGGTGACCTGACCCGGCAGGGAGGTGGGGGCCATCTGACCGCCGGTCATGCCGTAGATGGCGTTGTTGACGAAAATGACGGTGATATTTTCGTTTCTTGTAGCGGCATGGACGGTTTCCGCCATACCGATGGAGGCGAGGTCGCCGTCGCCCTGATAGGTAAACACAATTCTGTCCGGCAGAGACCGCTTGATGCCGGTGGCAACGGCGGGGGCTCTGCCATGCGCCGCCTCGATCATATCGCAGGCGAAGTAATTATAGGCCATGACGGCGCATCCCACAGGAGCCACGCCGATGGTCTGACCCTCGATATCCAGAGCGTCAATGGCTTCGGCCACCAGCCGGTGGATAATGCCGTGGGTGCAGCCCGGACAATAATGGAACTCTGCATCCGTCAGGCTCTTCGGTTTTTCAAATACAACAGCCATTACTGATTCCCTCCTGCAACTTTTTTCACATGGTCAATGATCTGCTCCGGGGTGGGGATCATGCCGCCGGCTCTGCAGCACAGGCTCACGGGACGGAGGCAGTTTTCCGCCAGACGGACATCCTCAATCATCTGCCCCATGGACAGCTCCACGGAGACAAAGGCCTTCACCCGGGCGGCAGCCTCCGCAATGGGCTGTGTGGGGAAGGGCCAGACGGTAATGGGACGGATCAGACCGGCCTTGATGCCCTGCTGCCGGAGGACTGCAATGGCATTCTTGGCAACGCGGGCGGCAATGCCGAAGGCCACGATGCAGTATTCCGCATCCTCCATCATGTAGGTTTCGTAGCGGGCTTCCTTCTCCTCAATTTCCGCATACCGGGCGTAGCGGGCAAAATTGGTCTGCTCCAGAACCTCCGGCACCAGATACAGAGAGTTGACAATGTTGTGAGGACGCTTCTTTTCCGTACCGGTGAGCGCCCAGGGCTTCTCCACGGTGGAGACGGAAGGCTCCGGCAGCTCCACAGGCTCCATCATCTGACCCATGGTGCCGTCCGCCAGAAGCATGGCGGGCATACGGTACTTGTCCGCCAGTTCAAAGGCCAGAGCGGTGAGGTCTGCCATCTCCTGAACGGAGGAGGGGGTCAGGACGATGAGATGGTAGTCACCATGTCCGCCGCCCTTGGTAGCCTGAAAATAGTCGGACTGGGAGGGCTGAATACCGCCGAGACCGGGACCGCCCCGCTGAACATTGACAATCAGCGCCGGAACATCGGAACCGGCAATGTAGGAGATTCCCTCCTGCTTCAGGGAAACTCCGGGGGAGGAGGAAGAGGTCATGACCCGCTTGCCTGTGGCGGCAACGCCGTAGACCATATTGATTGCCGCAATCTCACTTTCCGCCTGAAGAAAAACGCCGCCGATTTTGGGCATCCGCTTTGCCATATAGGCGGCAAGCTCCGTTTGGGGGGTGATGGGATAACCGAAGTAATGACGGCAGCCGGCACGAATGGCGGCCTCCGCAATTGCCTCGTTGCCTTTCATGAGAACCTTTTCAGCCATGTTCTTTACCTCACTTTTCCACAGTGATCACGCAGTCGGGACACATGGTTGCACAGAAGGCGCAGCTGATGCAGGCGTCCTGATCGGTGATCCCGGCCGGAGAGTGGCCTTTTTTGTTGATCACATCTTTTTCAATTACAAGAATCTGCTTGGGGCAGGCGGTGACGCAGAGACCGCAGCCCTTGCAGATGTCCACATTAAAGGTTACTTTTGGCATAATAATCTCCTTTTTATCATACAGGAAAATCCACTGGTCTCTTCTGAAGGCGAAGGGGGAAGACGCCGGGCAGCGCCTGAGCCACGGACTGCTCCGCCGTGGTCATGGCCAGAGGGAGACCGGTGAGCGACCCAAGCAGCTCCGCTTCCCGGAAGGTCCGGGAGACGGTCTCCGGGGTGGTTTCAGCCCCCAGATTGGAGTTGTTGATGATGGCGGTGAAGGGAATTCCGCAGGCCTGCTCAATCTCCACCATGACCTCTGCCGCCTCCCGCGCCGTGGGGGTCAGGGGGCGGTAGAAGTTTGCCACATAGTACATCTCAAAGTTCTGCTCCTCCAGAATCGCCGGGGCGTACCGACCCAGGGCAAGGGCGCCCCGGTCATCGCCGCCGATGTCCAGCACGGCGTACCGGCTTCGATCCTGCACCAGCGCATAGGCGCCTGAGGGCAAAGAGGGAAGATCCACGGAGGTGTTGGCAAAGGGAAGGGAGATGATCCGAACCCCCGCCTGCCGCAGCTCCTCCTCGCTGTCCTTGGTGCGGAAATAGGGATTGACAATGTCCAGATCCCCGATGGTCACAGGCAGACCAAGAGAATTTAAATAAAGGGCATAATTCACGGCAATGTTGGTTTTTCCGCTGCCGTAATGTCCGCAGAAGAGGGAAAGGCGCTTCATGCCTTCAGACCGAGGGGATAGGTCCAGCCCATATAGTCCTCGATCTTACCGGTCTGCATCCCGTAGAGGTCGTCGTACAGTCTCTGGGCGAT
>JAEDOJ010000106.1 GCA_016302015.1 Oscillospiraceae bacterium
CACCAGCGCCAGCCGCCACTCGATGGAAAACATGACCACCAGCGCGCCCACAATGGTCAGCAGGGAAATCACCAGATCCTCCGGGCCGTGGTGGGCCAGCTCCGTGATCTCGAAAAGGTCGCTGGTCAGACGGCTCATGAGCTGACCGGTGCGGTTTCGGTCATAGAATTCATAGCCAAGGGTCTGCATATGGGTAAACAGATCCTTCCGCACGTCCGCCTCCACCCGGATGCCAAAGGTATGACCCCAGTAGGCGATGATATAATATAGTACGGAACGAATCAGGTAGGCCACAGCCATGGCCACCATCACGGCAAAAAATACCCGGAAGGCTCCCTGCGGCAGCAGCTCATTGAGAGACCACCGGGAGACCAGAGGAAAGGCCAAATCCACCACAGCGATCAGCAGAGCGCAGACCATATCGATGATAAACAGCTTCCTGTGGGGCTTGAAATAGCTGAAAAAGATGCGGAGTAATCCGTGTTCCTGAAAAAATTTCGTCTTCATTTAATGCTCCTCAACAATATTATGAATCCAGACGCCCTTTTTAATCATGATTCCGCCGATGACGCACTTGATAATATCCACAAGCTGGGTGATCAGGAAAAGGGGAACGATGGAAATTCCCGTGGCATAGGTCAACAGCAGGGCAAGGGGAACGGTGAACACGCAGACAAAAAAGCTGTCGAAAAAGAAGGTGATCAGGGTTTTGCCCCCGGAGCGCAGGGTGAAATAGGTGGCGTTCGCAAAGCTGTTGATGGGCATACACAGGGCGAAAATCAGGGTAAAGGTGGTTGCCAAAGCCCGGATTTCCTCGGTGGTATTGTAAATTTTTGGAAAAAACGGCGCCACGCAGGCCAGCATCCCGCCGGTCACCAGACAGATCATCACGGAGAACACGATCAGCTTTCGGTCGGTATCCACCGCCTCCTCCAGCTTGTTCGCCCCCAGAAGCTGTCCCACAATGATGCCGATGGCGTTGCCCATGGCGATAAAGGACACGTTGAACACATTGGAAATGGTATTGGAAATGTTATTGGCGGAGACCACGTCGTAGCCGTGCATGGAGAAGCACTGGGACAGCAGCGCCATACCCGCCGCCCAGAGGGTTTCGTTGGTCAGAAGGGGAAGGGTTTTCTTGGTGATCTCCCAGGCCAGCTTCCCGGGGACATGAAGAGAGCGGTAGACGCCCACGATGAAGGGGCAGGCGTCCTTATGCCGGTGGGTCCAGACGGAGACGATCCCCAGCTCCACGAACCGGGCGATGACCGTAGCCACGGCGGCGCCGGCAGAGCCTAATTTGGGGAAGCCCAGATAGCCGAAGATCAGCAGGGTGTTGAAGCACAGGTTCACCAGGACGGAGACGATCCCCGCCACCATGGGAACCACGGTCTGACCGCTTTCCCGCAGGGTGCCGGAATAGCACTGCGCCAGGGCAAAGGGGATCAGGCTGAACAGCAGAATATGTAAATATTCCTTTGCGTAGCCCAGACTGGCTTCGATCTCCTGAGGGTTGCCCTCTCCACGGAGGTAGAGGCGGATCAGGGTCTCG
This sequence comes from Oscillospiraceae bacterium, assembly GCA_016302015.1. The sequence continues at coordinate 1,553 of JAEDOJ010000106.1, forward strand.
TCCAGCGTCAGGTAAATGGTCAATCCTGCGGCGCAGAGGATGGAGACGATGATCAATTTGAACCGGAAGGCGTGGCGGACGCCCTCCTGATTGCCGCTGCCGAAAAACTGCGCGCCGAAGATGCCCGCACCGGACACCGCACCGAAGACGGAAAGGTTAAAGACAAACAGCAGGGTATTGGAAATGGAAACGCCGGTCATCTGCTCCGTTCCCACCCGGCCGACCATGATATTGTCCAGCATACCCACCAGTTGGGTGATGCCGTTTTGAATCATAATGGGGACGGCGACGGCCAGCACCATCCGGTAGAAGGCCCGGTCGCCGAAATATTTTTTACGAAGTGAAGCTTGCATCTTGACCTCCTTAGTAAAGTCATTGTATAAATGATAGCAAATTTTCCGGGAAAATGCAAGATTTTCCCAAAAAATCACTTTTTTCACCGGTGAAAACCCCGTGCCGTGGAAAAACGGCACGGGGAAACATTATAAATTGGAAAGAGAGGCGCCCTCCAGCCAGCGCAGCAGCTCCACAGGCGTTGCGGGAATTCCCAGCGTGGAGAACCTTGTCCTCCCCGGAATCATCTGCTCCGGCTTGTCGCTTTCCGCCCAGGTCACCCGCTGGAGCATCCGCTCGGTGCAGTTTTCCAGACCGGTTTCCGGGATCTGCCGCCACTGCAGGAGGATGGTGGCGTTGAAGTTGTCCGACGTCCACCGTCCGAAATTGGTGGTGGGACTTTTCCACAGCCACCGGCACCGCCGCCCGTTGTCATTCTCCACCAGCTTCAGATAGCCGTTGTGAATGTCCTGGGTGCAGCGCATCAGCCAGATCACATGATATCCCGCCTTCTGGAACAGCTCGCAGACGTCGAAAAACGTGGACTCCATCAGCAGGCCGTCCTGGAGCATCATCACATAATGATTCATCTGGATGAAGGCGATCTCCGTCCGTCCCTCATAGGTGATGGGCACGTTCCGGTTTTCCGGGGGCACCAGGCTCTGCCACTGCCTTCTCCACTCCTCCGGGGAGCATTGGTGCAATTCGGCTTTGCGAAACAGGTCAAAAAGCATCTCTTTCTCTCCTTTGTCTTTTCGGGATCTCTCCGTTACTTTCTTCTGGCCTTGATCCGGTAGGTGATGGTACCGGCGGTCTCCTCCTCAATGGAAATATGGTAGGAAACCTCCAGCATCCCCCCATGCTCCGTCATGGTGGTCACCATGGTGTCCGTATGAATTTTGATCATCAGGGCGCCAAAGCCCATATTGTACAGGGAGCGGTGCTCCTGTCCGGGAAGGAAGGCCATCTCCGATTCCACCGCTCCGGTGCGGGTCAGCACCACCCGATCCGGCTGGATGCGGAAGGTGGTGCGGGTGCCCGCCAGCCCGGTCAGCTCCGTCTCCTCATAGGAAAGGACAATGGTATGCTCCTCCCGGCTCAGCCGGCCCTCCGTCATCAGCCGGGTGGTCTCCGGCGCTTCCCCCTGAAGCTGCTGGACGCCCTCAATGGTCAGGATTGCGTTGGGTTCCACCTTACGCCTCCTGTGCCAGCTCCAGAAGCTGATCCAGAAGCTGGCTGTAGGGAATGCCGCTGGCGGCAAAGAGCTTGGGATACATGGAAATGGAGGTGAAGCCGGGAATGGTGTTGATCTCATTGAACACCACGGCGTGATCCTCGTAGGTGACGAAGAAATCCACCCGGGACAGACCCCGGCAGCCCAGCGCCTGATAGGCACGAATGGCGGTCTCCCGCACCGTCTCAGCCACCTGGTCATCGATCCGGGCAGGAATATAAAGCTGGGCGCAGTCGGAAATATATTTTGCGTCGTAGTCATAGAACTCCGTGCCGGAGTCGATCTCGCCGCAGATGGAGGCGGCAGGGGAGTCGTTGCCCAAAACCGCAACCTCCACCTCGTGGCCGTTGATAAATTCCTCCACTAAAATTTTATTGTCGAATTTTACCGCATTTTGAAGGGCGGTTTCCAGCGCCTCCCGATTCTTTGCCTTGGAAACGCCCACGGAAGACCCGGTGCCCGCCGGCTTGACGAACACAGGATACCGGAACCGGCTTTCCAGACGGTTCAGAAGCGCCTCATGGTCGCCTCTCAGATCCTGATCCGTCACCAGCTCCCAGTCCGCCTGACGGATGCCCGCCCGATCGGCCACCAGCTTGGTCAGGGTTTTGTCCATACAGGCGGCAGAGGAGGCCACATGGGGGCCGACGAAGGGAATCCCCGCCAACTGGAGCAGACCCTGGATGGAACCGTCCTCCCCGTTTTCCCCGTGAAGCACGGGAAACACCACGTCGATCCGCTCCCGCACCACGCAGTCGCCCTCAAAGCTCAGCAGGCCCTGTCCCCGGACAGGGGAGATGGCCACACGGCGGTTATCAGGGCAGGACTGCCAGGTTCCTCCGGGGAGCTGGCTGTAGTCGTCGCCGCCGAAGAGAATCCAGTCCCCGGTCTTGGTGATGCCCACGGGGAAAATATTGTACTTCTTTTTATCTAAATTGTTCAGCACAGATTCCGCCGAACGGAGAGAGACCTCATGCTCCGGTGACATCCCGCCAAACAGAATACATACGCTAAGTTTTCCCATGAAATAATTTCCTCCTATTCATCTGACTATATCATATGTTATTTGGGGGATAAAAACAAGTCTTTTTCGAAAAAAATCCCGCCGAACCCGGCGGGATCAGGTCATAGTTCCATCAATTCGCCCAGGAATCGGTAAGCGGTCAGCAGCTTATCCAGATGGTAATTCATCACAATGGTGTCCTGACGGGTGCATTTCCGGCTGGCTGCTCCGGCTTCCGGGATGTTCATCCCCAGCTCCCGCATCACCGCCGCGTTTTCCGTCCCCAGATCCCCCAGAGAATCCATGCCCCGGATCACCTCCAGCTCCTGCACCATCCGCTGCGCCAGCTGGGCGCAGCCCCGGAGCAGAGCTTCACTGTCCTGATTCCGGTGAAAAAAATGCTGGCTGTGATAGAGACTCAGCTCCCGATCCACCTTCCGCAGCAGCTCCACGCAGATCTGCAGGTCGGGATACCGTTCCTCCACCACGATGCTCTCCAGATCCTCCGGAATCTGCCTGCGAAGCTGGCGAAGCAAATACAGAATCCGCTTTTTATTATTGTACGGGCGGATCAGAGAATTTACAGCCAGCGCAATGGTCAGACCGATGGAGGTATCCAGCAGGCGGTAGATGGAATCCCGGAGAATATTGTCCGAAGGGGTGAGACAGGCGGAGAGATAAATAATGCAGGACAGAGAAGCGGTAAAGGACAGCTTCATGGCGTTGGTCAGCGTCAGGAGAATCAGCACCCCCAGACCCACAATCACCGCCGGGGGCAGGTCAGGGTAGATCAGCATGGAGACATAGCCGATGATCGTTCCCAGAAGAACACCGATCAACTGGGTCAGACCCTGCTTCAGGGATTTGGACAGGGTGGTGTCCATACCGATCAGCGCCCCAAAGGCGGCATAAAACACGGACAAATTGTCCTGAACCACCAGCCGGACAATCAGGATGGACAAGGTCACCGCCAGCGCCGTCTTGACCACCCGCAGGCCGAGAGGAAGATGTTTGAGATAGGATTTCATAGCTACCTGCCTTTCTGTTCTCCCACAGTATACCAGAAAACCCCGGAATTGCAAGAATAAACCTGTACTTTTTTCGGAAATATGGTACAATACGAGAAAATAAACGAGGAGGGATTCCCATGTCCATCAGACCGGCAACGCCAGCGGACGTACCCGCAATGCTGGAAATCTATGATGATTTTGTACGGCACACCGCCGTCACCTTTGAATACCAGACCCCCTCTGTGGAGGTCTTTACCCAACGGCTGTTGGAGCATATCGCCTTTTATCCCTGGCTGGTCTGGGAGGAAAAGGGGAAGGTTCTGGGCTATGCCTACGCAGGCCGGGTCTTCGAGCGGGCGGCCTACGCTTGGAACGCGGAAATTTCCTGCTATCTGGCGGAAAGCGTCCGGGGCCGGGGGATCGGCAGACAGTTGTACGCCAAAATCGAAGAAATCCTGACCAGACAGGGGGTTCGCAAGGTCTT
>JAEDOJ010000107.1 GCA_016302015.1 Oscillospiraceae bacterium
GACTCCGGCACGGATATCGCTGATCTCCTGCTTCCCCGCTTCCGTCAGCCGAACCACCACCTGCCGGTTGTCTCCGGGATCGTCACAGCGCAGAATCAGCCCCTTCTCCTCCATGTGGTTCAGAAGGCTGGCGATCCGTGCCGTACTCACGGACATCTTTTCACTCAGTTCCTTGGGATGAATCACCGTTTCGTGGGTGTACAGATAATTCAGGACAAACAGCTCCCCGTGCCGCATCCGGGACAACTGCTGACTGGCGGGAACCTGAAGCAGCTCCGCCTGAACGCTGAGCAACTGAGCCGCCAGGTCTGTATAATCCATAAGGTGCGCCTCTCTTCTATTTGGGTATCTCTGGTTATTCAGAGCTTCCTTTCGCTTCCCGTACTTCCATCACGCTCATATAGGCCGGGCGGATAATCTTGTCCATGCAGATCAGTTCCTCGATGCGGTGGGCGCTCCAGCCCACGATTCTTGCCACGGCAAACATTGCGGTGTACAGTTCCAGCGGAATCCCCAGCATATCGTAGACAAAGCCGCTGTAGAAGTCCACATTGGGGCTGACGCCCTTGTAGATCCGCCGGTTCTGGGCAATGAGCTGTGGCGCCAGCTCCTCCACATTTTCATACAACGCCAGATCCTCTTCCCGACCCTTTTCCGCCGCCAGCTTTTTCACATACCCCCGGAACACCCGTTCCCGGGGATCGGACAGCGAGTATATGGCGTGACCCATGCCGTAGATCAGACCCTTGCGATCAAAGGCCTCCTTCTTGATGATCCTGTTCAGATAGTCCTGCAGACCCTCCCTGTCCCCGGGATCGCTGACGTGGGAGCGGATGTCCGCCATCATTTCCATCACCTTGATGTTGGCTCCGCCGTGCTTGGGGCCTTTCAGGGAGGACATGGCGGCAGCAATGGTGGAATAGGTGTCGGAGCCGGAGGAGGTGACCACCCGGGTGGTGAAGGTGGAGTTGTTACCGCCGCCGTGCTCCATGTGCAGGATCAGAGCGGTATCCAGCACCTTGGCTTCGGTTGCGGTGTACTGCTTGTCCGGGCGCAGCATCATCAGAAGATTCTCGGCGGTGGATAAGGCCGGGTCGGGACGGTGTATGATCATGCTGTCCAGATTCTCGGAGTAGTTATAGGCGTGGTAGCCGTAGACCGCCAGCAGCGGAAATTCTCCGATGAGCTGAATGCACTGCCGCAGAGAATTGCATACGCTGGTATCCGTCGCCCGGTCGTCATAGGAGGCCAGAGTCAGAATGCTTCGGGTCATGGAATTCATAATGTCCCCGGTGGGCGCCTTCATGATCACATCCCGGGTGAAATTTGCGGGCAGTCTTCGGCAGTTGCCGATCAGATCCCGGAATTCCGCAGCCGCCCCGTCGTCCGGCAGCTGACCCATCAGCAGCAGATATGCCACCTTTTCATAGCCCAGCTCGTTCTCTCCCAGACCGTTGATCAGCTCCTCCACCTGATACCCCCGGTACCACAGCTTCCCGTGGTCAGGCTCTTTTTTTCCGTCCACAATCCGGGCGGCACTGATCTTGGAAACGTTGGTCAGACCGGCCAGAACACCGTTGCCCTTCTCGTCCCGGAGGCCCTTCTTTACCCCGTATTCCTCGTACAGTCGGGGGGCGATATAGTCATTCCCCCGGCATACCTCCTCCATTTTTTGGACATAGTCATTCAATCTGTTCAGATCCATCCTCAGTTCCTCCTTCAAAGGCTTCGTCCATTATTTTCCCCAGCGTTTTCATCTGCTGCAGCAGGTGCGTCAGATTCTCCCTGCCAAATTCGGCAGCGACACGGGTATAGTACCCGGTCAAAAGCGCCTCCTGCCGCGCCATGGCCTGCCGGCCGGAATCGGTGATTACCAGGTAGGTGCCGTCGTTTCCCTTGCCGTCATGGGACCATTGAACAAGACCCCGTTCCTTCAGCCCGCCTGCCAGACCGGAAAGTCTGGACATGGGCAGCTCCAGCCGCCGGGACAAATCCTTCAGGTAGACTCTGCCCTGATCCGAAGCGGTTTGCGTCACGCCGTACAGCAGAATATACTCCGGTATGCTCAGTTGGGTAAACAGACTCCGGTTCTTGTCCCGGTTCAGCAGATGGGTTTGAAGCGTAAGCTCATAGGCCAGCTTGGAAATTTCCGTATTCTCCTGCATGGAAGTCGCTCCTTTCAATTAGCTAACATTGTTAGTTAGTATAGTCCAAAAAAAGGAAAAAGTCAATGGAAACGGAGCGTGTGTTACAAAAACTTCAAAAATAGCTGCCCACTTTTGTGAGGCTGTTCCGCAGATCCTCCCGGAAATCCCCATCTCCGGGGTTCAGGGAATTGACGGCAAAGCCGTCGTCTCCGGCTCTGCCGGTGCTGTGGCAAAACCGCCCCTGTCCCAGATACATGGCCACATGGCCGGGGAAAAACAACAGATCTCCGGGCTTTGCGGCTTCGGCGGGAATTTCCCGAATGGGAAAGCCCTCCCGAATGTCGGCGTCCCGATAGATGAGAATGCCGCAGAGCATATATGCCATGGACACCAGCCCGGAGCAATCGATCCCCATGGGAGATTTGCCGCCCCAGCGATAGTGCGTGCCCTGATAGGACATGGCGGCGTCCACCAGCGCCTGTCTCAGCACAGCCTCATCGCAGGACAGAGGGACGGAATAGAGGTCCGACAGGACGCTCTCCGGCAGGAAACCGGTGCGGCCGTCCGCCAGCTTCACCTGCTGCCAGCCATCCTCCGGCTGACCCAGAGGACAGACAACGCCGCCCCGGGGAAGGGTGGTCAGAATCCAGCCCTGTACATCAGGCACGGAGAGAATGTCGCAGAAATTTTTATTGCGTATGACTTTTTTCGGCTGAGACTCCCAATAGGAGACGGCTTTCTCGTCAATGCGGAGATTTTCCCCGGAAACCATGCCCTCATAGCGGTAGTGGGTGCGTACCCGGTACCACCCGGGAGCAGCCTCCTCCAAAAGCTCCACTATCATGCCGTGGAGCGCCTCATCCACCAGCGTGCTTTCCCGGGCGGGGGCAGCCAGCATAGGGCAAACCGGAGAAATCACAATTCCTTTCATCTTGGGGTGTCTCCTTTCATTTCATCATATACCATCCGGGACAGTTGTCCGATCAGCCGGTTCTGGTGGGGCTGACCGTCCAAAGCAGGGCCGTCCCAGGTGAAAATTCCCAAAAAATAGGGGCGGTTTTTCAGCAGAAAGATTCCCGCATCGTGATTCAGGTGATCAAGTCCACCGGGCTTGTGCAGGAGAACCACCGGGTCGGGAATATAACGCTGCAGGCCGTGGGTAAAGCGGCAGCGGGAGAGAAAGTCCATCGCCATGTCCCGCAGGGACTGATTCAGAATTTTTCCCCGGTACAGCATGGAGAAGAGGCGGTACTGGTCCACAGGAGAGGTAAAGTTTTCCTGTCCCCGGGCTGCGGCCTGAGCATCCAGCATTTTTCTCTGAAGACAGGTCTGGGTCAGACCGACTTCCTGACAATAGCGGTTGATCCGGTCAAAGCCCAGCAGGGAAATCACGGCGTTGGCGGCGGTATTATCGCTGGAAGCGATCATCCAATACAGCATTTCCCAGAGGCTGGCTCCGTCCTGCCGGTAATTCGGCTCAAAAACCTCCGTATCGTCGCAAAAATCCCCGGGGGAAATGGGAACCGTCTGGGTCAGAGACAGCCTTCCCTCCATCACCGCCTGCAAGGCACAGCACAGAACAGGCACCTTGATGGTGGAGGCGGCAACCACACGGGAGCTTTCCCGAATGGCGGCAACCGGGCTATCATTGGTAAGATCTACGCAGAAAAGTGCGGTTTTCGCCGGAAACGCATCCATAACCCCTTCCAGACGTTGGGTCAGGTTTTCCATTTCTCGTCCTCCTTTCCTCTGATATGGCTGAAACGGCCGCCCACCATGGTATAGTCCACCTGCAGGGTTCTGATCTCCTCCGGCGGCACGGCGAAAATATCCCGATCCAGCACCACCAAATCCGCCAGCTTCCCGACTTCCAGCGTGCCCAACTCCTGTGCCGCTCCCGCCAGCTTCGCCGGAGTGGAAGTATACATGGTCACAGCCTGCTCCACGGTGAGTTTTTCCTCCGGCATCCAGACACCCCCAGCTCCCGGACGGTTGACGGCACAGTGGATGCCCCACAGGGGTGAAAAACCCTCCACCGGTGCATCCGAGCCGCCGCCCACCGGAACGCCGCAGTCCAGCAGGGTCTTCCAGGCATAGCTTTCCCCAATGCGGTCTCCCACCCGCTTTTCGGCGATGGGCGAATCGGTGGGGACGAAGGGCGGCTGCACATCCGCACCCATTCCCAGAGCCGCCATACGGCGGTAGAGCGCCATATCTCCAAACTGGCAATGCACCACTCTATGGCACAGGGGCCTGGGAGCCGCCCCCATGGCCTTCTCCACGGCATTGACGAATTGCTGGCAGGCACCGTCACCGATGCAATGACAGGCGACCTGCAAATCATGGCTGTGACAGAGGGAAACCATCTCATCCAGCTCCTGCTGGGTATAGACCGGTATACCCCGGGTCTCCGGGGCGTCGCTGTAGGGCGACCGGAGGTAGGCGGTTCTGGCGCCCAGACTGCCGTCAGCAATCAGTTTGATGTTGCACAGGCGAAGCCATTCGTCCCCGTCGCCACTGCGAAGCCCGGCTTCCGTCACCGCCGCCAACTGGGCAGGCCGTGGCGCTTCCCATTCCTCAAACAGGCGCAGAGGACAGGCTTCCCGGTTCGCAAGAGCCCAGAACGCCGCTTTCAGCACCGGCCAATCCGTTCCCTCCGGCCCAAGATCATCGCTGTGAAGGCTGGTCAGACCCACGGCGGCCATACGCCTCCCGGTCTCGTCCACCAGCCGCTCCACCTGTCGCCGGGTCAGCCGGGGCGCCGCCTGCTTCAGCCGATCCAATGCGGCTTCCCGCACCACCCCGGTAAGCTGACCACGGGCATCCCGATCCAGTTCCCCGCCGGGGATGTAGGTGCTTTCGTCAAAGCCTGCCAGCTCAAAGGCCTTGGCATTTCCGGCTCCCACATGACCGCAGACCCGATCCAGCACCACAGGATACTCCCGGGAGATGGCCTCCGCCACCGCCCCATCCGGCAAAACCGGCGGGTCAAACAGATTCTGGTCAAAGCCGTAGCCGATGATCCACTCCCCATCCTCCAGCCGGTGGGTGGCGACATAGTCCCGGCCATGGGCGATCAGCTCCGCCTCAGATCGGACGCCTCTCAGATCCAGCCGGTGAAAGCTAAGCGCCGTCAGCAGCAGATGCATATGGCTGTCGGCAAAGCCGGGAAGGACGCACCGCCCTTGCAGATCGATGCACCGGGTATCCGGCTTGCGAAACGCCAGCGCCGCTTCATCCGTGCCCACCAGCGCAATACGGCTGCCGTGGACAGCAATTGCGGACGCCGTCTCTCCTGCCATGGTGTGAACCACACCGTGATAAAAAATCGTATCCATATTCTACTCCGGTCTTTGGGTGGATTTGTGGGACAGGCGCCGATGCGCTCCTCCCTTTATTGCTTCTATTTTAGTACGAAATCCACAAAATGTATATAAGTAATTTAAAAAAATAAGGACGTGG
>JAEDOJ010000108.1 GCA_016302015.1 Oscillospiraceae bacterium
GCACATTACGGAAATCGATCCCATGCAGTACAGCCTGATTTTTGAACGCTTCCTCAACCCGGAGCGGGTCAGTATGCCCGACTTTGATACGGACTTCTGTCAGGCCCGCCGGGGAGAGGTCATCGACTATGTGACGGAAAAATACGGAAAGGATCATGTGGCGCAGATCGTCACCTTTGGCACCATGGCGGCCCGGGCGGCCATCCGTGACGTGGGGCGGGCGTTGAATTTTTCCTATGCGGAGACCGATACCGTTGCGAAGCTGATTCCCACCACCTTGCACATGACCCTGGACGAGGCGTTGCGGGTCTCTCCCCAGTTGAAGGAACTGTATGACGGGGACGACCGGGTGAAGAAGCTGGTGGACACCGCCAGAGCGTTAGAGGGAATGCCCCGGAACACCTCCACCCATGCGGCAGGCGTGGTGATCACGGAGAAACCGGTATCGGATTACGTCCCGCTGGCGAAAAACGACGATACCATTGTCACCCAGTTCACCATGACCACCATCGAGGAGCTGGGACTGTTAAAAATGGATTTTCTGGGTCTGCGAAATTTGACGATTATTGAGGACGCGGAGCAGGAAATCCGGAAGAGGGAACCGGAGTTTTCCCTGAAAAAGGTCAGAACGGACGATCCCGACAGCTTCAAAATGCTGTCCGAGGGGAGAACCGCCGGTGTATTCCAGTTGGAATCCGCAGGCATCACCGGGGTCTGCGTGAACATGAAGCCTCAGTCCATTGAAGATTTGACCGCAATTGTTGCCCTGTACCGTCCCGGCCCTATGGACTCCATTCCCAGATTTATTGACAATAAGCTCCATCCGGAGAAGATCACCTATCTCTGCCCCCAGTTGGAGCCGATTTTGGCGGTCACCTACGGGTGTATCGTCTATCAGGAGCAGGTGATCGAGATTTTCCGCAAGCTGGGCGGCTACAGTCTGGGTCAGGCGGATAATATGCGCCGTGCCATCTCCAAGAAAAAGGAAAAGGTCATTCTGGCGGAGCAGAAGGCCTTTGTCTACGGGGACGAAGAGCGGGGCATTCCCGGCGCCATTGCCAACGGCGTCAGCGAGGCGGCGGCGCAGGCAATTTATAAGGATATTCTGGACTTCGCCAACTACGCCTTCAATAAGGCCCATGCGGTCTGCTATGCCCGGGTGACCTATGATACCGCCTATCTGAAGTGCCACTATCCCAAGGAATATATGGCCGCTTTGCTGACCTCCGTGCTGGACAATACCACCAAGGCGGTAGGTTACATTGCCGAGTGCAAGGAAATGGGCATCCGTCTGCTGAACCCGGATATCAACGCCTCGGAGGACAAGTTTACGGTAGAGGCGGAGGGGATTCGCTTTGGTTTGGGTGCGGTAAAAAATATCGGCAGAGGACTTCTGCGCCAGATGGTGGCGGAGCGGGAGAAGAACGGGAAATTTACCTCCCTTGAGGACTTTGCGGAACGGATGGTTGACACGGATCTGAATAAGCGGGCGGTGGAAAACCTGATCAAATGCGGCGCCATGGACAGTCTTGGGCTGAAACGCTCCCAGCTCCTGCAGATTTACGAGGGGGTTCTGAACTCCGTGGCGGACAGCAAAAAGCGGAATCTGGCAGGTCAGATGCAGCTTTTTGATATGTTTGAGGATACGGCCATGAAGTCTCAGATTGCCGTCCCGGACATCCCGGAGCGCCCCAGAAGCGAGCTGATGCAGATGGAGAAGGAAACCATCGGCCTGTACCTCAGCGGCCACCCCATGGATGAGTACCGGAAGCGGCTGAAGGGCTGCAATGTGATTCCCATTCTTCGGATCATGGAATCCTTTGAAAACGGCGACGGGATCTACCGGGACGAGCAGATTGTCCGCATCGCCGGAATCATCGAAACTGTGAAAATGAAGACCACCAGAAATAATTCCATGATGGCTTACGTGACGGTGGAGGATGACACAGGCTCCATAGAAACCCTGGTGTTTTCCAATGTCATTGCCAAAAGCGGCAACTATCTGAAGGAAAATACGCCGGTGGTGCTGGAGGGCAGACTGTCCGTCCGGGACGAAAAAGCGCCCCAGATGGTGGTCAATGACGTAAAGCTGCTGGCAGACGCGGTGAAGCCCGAGCCTCAGAAGCTCTACCTGAAAATTCCCTCCGAGGGGACGGCGGCGGATCAAAAGTGCCGTGCCATTTTGAAGATGTTCCCCGGCAGCCTGCAGGCGGTGCTCTACTTTGCGGACACCGGCATCCGCCGGGGCACCACCTGCTCCGTCCGACCGGATATGCTCCGGGAACTGCAAAATATTCTGGGAGAAAAATCTGTGGTTTTGAAATAATTTTCAGAATTTCGTTACAAAGACACTACACATTCGTAACAATCTGTGTTATAATATAGTATTGGATAACTGTGTATACAGACAAGGGAGACACTGAGTTGACATGAAAAAAGTACTGATTCTGGAAGACGAGGTCAGCATTCGCAGTTTTGTAGTGATCAATCTGAAACGAGCCGGCTACGAAGCCATTGAGGCGGGCACCGGCATGGACGCTCTGCAGCGCCTGAAGGAAAACCCGGATATCGGCGTAGCCATCCTTGATATTATGCTGCCGGACATTGACGGCTTCGAGGTCTGCCGCAGCATTCGTGCCACCAATAAGACCATCGGGATTATTATGCTTACCGCCAGAACCCAGGAGATGGACAAGGTCACCGGCCTGATGACCGGCGCCGACGATTACGTGACCAAGCCCTTCTCCCCGGCGGAGCTGACGGCTCGGATCGACGCCCTCTACCGCCGCATCGGCGGCAGCACGGAGACCGACCCGGAGGTCATTGTCCATGAGCCCTTCACCCTGAACATTCGGAACCGCACCCTGGAAAAGGACGGCAGACGGATCAAATTAACCCAGGTGGAGTATGCCATTGTGCAGCTCTTTATGCAGAACCCCGGCAGGGCGCTGTCCCGGGAGGACATCCTGACGGCGGTTTGGGGACGGGATTATGACGGCGAGCTGAAGATTGTAGACGTGAATATCCGCCGTCTGCGGATTAAAATTGAGGATAATACGGCAAATCCCACCTATATCACCACGGTCTGGGGATTTGGCTACAAGTGGGGCGTGTAAGCCCTGCGCTGGAGGTGTCATTTTTTGAAGAAAACAAGGGGACTGCAAGGGCGCTGGCATAAGACCCTTACCCTTTTGCTTGCAGTCATTCTTTTGTGCGTAGCTGCGCTGACCGCTGTGGCAGCCGCGGCTTTCCACGGGACAAAGCTGCAGCTTGGCCTGTTTTTCATCATTGCGCTGATCCTGGGACTGGGCATTTTTGCCCTGGTGTTTTTCAGCAGCCGCCGCTATGTACTGTCCATCACGGAGCCGGTGGGAGAGATTACCAAAACCGCCAAGCGCATTGCGGGAGGGAGCTACGGCATCCAGATGAAACGCCGCAGTGATGACGAAATCGGCGAGTTGGTGGACACCATCAACGATATGTCCTACAAAATCAGCCAAAATGAGAAGATGCAGGCGGAATTTGTCTCCTCCGTCTCCCATGAGCTGAGAACCCCCCTGACCGCCATCGGCGGGTGGAGCGAGACCCTTCTTTCCGAGGACGGAGCCGTGGATACCGCCGATGCCAAGCGGGGACTGTCCACCATTCTGAAAGAAACCAAGCGGTTAAGCGCAATGGTGGAGGATCTTCTGGAATTCAGCCGAATCCAGAACGGACATTTTACCCTGAACATCGAAACCTGCGATCTGCGGTCGGAATTTGAAGATGTGGTCTTTATGTACGGCAGCAGGCTGGAGCAGGAGAATATCACGCTGAAATATCTGGAAAATGACGACGACATTCCGGAGCTTCCCTGTGACGCGGAGCGGATGCGTCAGGTCTTCCTGAACATTTTGGACAACGCCGCCAAGCATGGCGGAGAAGGCGGCAAAATTACTGCGGAAATCTGTCGAAGAGGCAATGAGGTTGTGATTTATATCCGTGACTTCGGCCCCGGCATCCCGGAGGATGAGCTGCCGCTGGTAAAAAAGAAATTCTATAAGGGCTCTTCCAAGGCCCGGGGAAGCGGCATCGGTCTGGCGGTCTGTGAGGAGATTGTCACCCTGCACACCGGCACGCTGACCCTGAGCAATGAGGAGGAGGGCGGCCTCCTTGTGACCATCCGCCTGCCATTGAGCGAGCAATAGAGAGGAAAACCTATGGCAAAGAAAGAAACCAACGAAAAATTTAAAACCATGATCGGCGGACAGGCTCTCATTGAGGGCATCATGATGATGGGTCCGGAGAAGGTGGCTACCGTCGTCCGGGCGAAGGACGGAATCCATACAAAAATTGAGGATCGGAAGCCTACGCCCAAATTTTCCGTGAGGAAAATTCCCTTCCTGCGGGGAATTTTCAACTTCTGCACCTCCATGAAAACAGGGGTGACCGCTCTGATGTACTCAGCGGATTTCTACGGGGAGGAGGACGGAGAGGAGAACCCTGCCACCCAGTCCAAGCTGGACGCCTGGCTGGAGAAAAAGCTCTCCTCTGAGAAGGCGCAGAACGTTATTATCACCATTGCGGTGGTCATCGGCATCGCCTTTTCCGTGGGACTGTTTTTTGTTCTGCCTTCCCTGATCGGCTCCGTCATCAATCGCTGGCTGCCGGAGCGGGAAATTGTTCGGAACCTGCTGGAGGGTCTGGTGCGGATTGCCATCTTCCTTGGCTATATGTTCCTGATCTCCCGAATGAAGGATATGAAGCGGGTCTTTGCCTACCACGGGGCGGAGCATAAAACCATCCGCTGCTACGAGGCCAAGCTGCCTCTCACCGTGGAAAACGTGCGGAAGCAGACCAGACTCCACCCTCGCTGCGGCACCAGCTTCCTGTTTGTGGTAATTATTGTGTCCATTCTGGTCTTTTCCGTGGCCTCTGTCCTGCTGCGACCCATTACTCCCACCTTTGATTCCGGCGTCCTCAACGCACTGGTTCGTGTGGCGCTGAAGCTGATTCTTCTGCCTCTGGTGGTGGGAATCAGCTATGAGTTCAACCGTCTGGTGGGCAGGTATGACAACTGGCTGACCCGCGCCCTGTCCACGCCCGGTATGTGGCTGCAGTATCTGACCACCAACGAGCCTGACGACAGCATGATTGAGGTGGGTATTGAGGCTCTGACGCTGGTGCTTCCCTCTCAGGAGGGCGCTGACCGATGGTAAAACGGTACGCTGAACTCTATTTGGAGGCCAGACGGGCGCTGGCGGCCACGGAGGAGGACTACGCTTCCAATATCGCACGGGAGCTGGTTTGCGCCGCGGCGGGAAAAACCCCGGAGGAATTTATTGCCCACCGTGATTTGTATGCCTCTGAGGAAATCTGCGAGCTGGCAGAGTCCTATGTCAGCCGCTATGCGCAGGGAGAACCCATGCCCTATATTTTAGGTCAGTGGGATTTTTACGACATGACCCTGACCGTGACACCGGACGTGCTGATTCCCAGAGACGATACCATGGCGGTGACGGAGCTGGCGATTAAAAAGGCGCTGTTCCTTCAGGAGAACCCCAGAATATTAGACCTTTGCACCGGCAGCGGCTGTATCGGCCT
>JAEDOJ010000109.1 GCA_016302015.1 Oscillospiraceae bacterium
TTTATCATTATACAACTTCTTTCGGAAAATATCAACCATGGAAAAACGGCGATCGCCTGTGCGATCGCCGTTTCACTCAGCCAACCGAAATCAGCTTCCACTTCTGGGCGGCTGTGCCGTTGCCGATCCAGCCCTGAAGATTGGTACCGTTTGCGTTCTCGCCGCCGCTGACGTCCAGATACAGGCCGTTGGAATTGACAATATAATAGTATCCGTCCCCCGCATCCTTGATCATCCAATTCTGGGCGGAAGTCCCGTCTATGGAATATTGCTCCACATTTGCCCCGGGGGTGATGGCGTTATAATGGAGGTCGAGGCTCTTGCCCGTGTGCTTTGCGGTAATGGAGTAGAATCCGTTGCCCTTGTAGGTCACGGCGAACTGCTGCTGGGGCCCATTGACGTAATCCCAAAGGCGAATATTCACCCCTTCGCCGGTGCCCGCACCGGAAACATCCACGCCCCGAAGGGTATTCAGCGCAGTGGCAAGCCGGTAGGTACCGTCGGGAATCGTCTGTTCTCCGTCAACCGCAACAAGCTTCCACTTCTGGGCAGCCGTTTGATTGCCCTGATAGCCCTGAACGTTTGTGCCGTTGGCAGAGCTGCCGCCCTTGACATCCAGATACAGGCCGGTCTTGTTGACGATGTAGAAATAGCCGTCCCCTGCGTCCTTCAGCACCCACTGCTGGGCGGCAGAGGCGTTCCAGTCATATTGCTGAACATTGGTTCCCACCACATTGGCGCCGTCTGCCACGTCAAGGCTCTTGCCGCTGTGGGATGCCTTGATGGAGTAGTAGCCATTGCTCAGATAGGACACATGGAACTTCTGCTGGGGGCAGTCAGCGCTGTCCCAAAGCTGGATATTGGCGCCGTTTGCGGTGCCTGCGGAGGCGACCTCCAGACACTTCTCCTGATCCAGGGCGGAAACGATGCGATAGGTGCCGTTGCTGACGGTCTGGCTCCCGCCGGGTTCCATGCTGGTGGTGGCCGCAGCGCCGGTGTTGTAGGAGGTATTCGCCCCAATGCTGTAGGAAGTCACATACCAGTATGCGGTGACATTCGCCAGAATATTGGCTTGAGACCCGTAGATCTGCCCCAACAGGGTGTTGGTAATGGGTCTTCTGCCGAAATAATATGTACAGGAAGAGTCGGCGGAGTAGATCACGCCGTTTTCAATGTCGGTGATATACTGTGCGTGGGGCACATTGCCGCAGTAGAGGACAATTCCCTCCGGATGGCTGTTCAGAAGACCTTGCAGCGTGCCCAGACTCATCCCATTGGCGGTTCTGTGGCCGATGCTCAGCCGGTTGCCGTTGATGTAATAGTGGAAGCTCCAGCGCAGACCGGCGTTATCAACCCAGCCTGTTCTGCCTACGCTGCCTTCCGTAATGGAGAGCCAACTGCTGTTGTTGCTCAGATAGGTTCTGGCACGGAGCATCATGGTGGTGGCGCAGAGGGTACAGGTGACGTCCGTCTGCTGGGTCAGATAGAGGCTTGAAGGGTAGGGCACCGCAGCCTCCGCACTGGTGGATATGGGAACAACCATGCCGAAGACGAGAACCATCGCCAGAAGCACGGATATCGCTTTTTTTCTCATGGGAGCAGCTCCAATCTCAGGATTTTCTGCCATTTTACCACAGGAACTCCGCCGCTGTCAAGCAAATCCCGTCGCTTCCATATTTTGTATGATTTCCTTAACAGGAGCTTCATATTTTCTGCCCAGAATCCGGATGCAGGAGGGCAACGGCAATGTCGTTCACATTGGTTCCGGTGGGGCCGGTGAAAATCAGGCCGTTGGTTCTCTGTAAAGCGGCATAGGAATTGTTGTCCCCCAGGACGGCTTCCACAGTCAGACCCGCCGCCTCCAGTTCCGCCGCCGTATCGCCATCCACATAGCCGCCTGCGGCGTCTGTGGGGCCATCCGTTCCATCGGAGCCAACGGAAAATACGGCGGCATTTTTCATGCCGGCAATCCCGGCGGCGGCCGCCAGCGCCAGTTCCTGATTTCTGCCGCCCTTTCCGTGGCCGGTCAGCTTCACCACGGTTTCCCCCCCGCCAAAAAGGCCAGCGGCCTTCCGTCTCCGGCATGGGTTCTCACCACCGAGGCCAGAAAGCTCCCCGCCTCCCTCGCCTGACAGCAAAGGCAATCCGTGAGAAGCACCGGCTCATAGCCCAGCTCCCGGCAGGCGTTTCCCGCCGCAAGCGCCAGTTCCCGGACGGAGCCGGTAATCCGGGTAGATACATTTTCCACCTTCTTGGGCGTCTCTATGGTCAGGAGGGTCCTGGCGGCGTCAGAGAGGCGGAGGTGATATTTTTTCGCAATTTTCAACGCTTCCTCACAGGTGGACCTGTCTGGGACGGCGGGGCCGGAGGCAATCATATCCAGCGGGTCGCCTAAAACGTCGGACAGGACGACAGAAAAAATCCGCGCAGGCCGGCAGAAGGCGGCAAAGCGGCCGCCCTTGACAGCGGACAGACGTTTGCGGATGGTATTCATTTCCACAATATCCGCCCCGGAAGCCAGAAGCTGATTTGTAATATCCTGCAGCTCCTCTCCGGGAATCAAAGGCTTTTCAAACAGCGCGCTGCCGCCGCCGGAGAGGAGAAACAACACCGTGTCCGTCTCCGTCAGATCGGAGACCAGCGCCAGGGCAGCGTCTGTTGCCCGAAAGGCGTTCTCGTCAGGCACCGGGTGTCCGCCCTCATAGCACACAACGCCGGGGATTTCCCCCATGACGTGACCGTATTTGGTGCAGACCACCCCGGCAGCGATCCCCTCCCCCAGCACGGTTTGCGCCGCCTTCGCCATCCGCCACGCCGCCTTTCCTGCGGCAATCAGGTAGATTTTTCCGGGAAAAACCCTGCCGGACAGCGCCCGGATCACCGCCCGGTGGGGCTGGACGGCGGCAATCGCCTGGGCAACGATCTGCTCCGCATGGGCTCCGAGTAAGGGATTCATAGAGCGGCTCCTTTCCGCTTGCATACGCCGCCAGGACTTTCACCCTTGACGGCAATCGCAGACTATGATATGATGAAAAAAAGAGCGAAAGAGAGAATTTCCCCCGGTTTTGGAGGGCTTTCGCCTGAAATTGATGTGGAGAATCAAACAATGGAAACAATTTATGAAAAATCCTGCGGCGCAGTGATCTGGAGAAAAACGCGGCACGGTCATGAATATCTCTTAGCCCAGCACGGGGCTCGGCATTGGAGCTACCCCAAGGGCCATATGGAAGGTAACGAGACGGAATTAGAAACCGCCCACCGGGAAATTCAGGAGGAAACCGGTCTGTTGGTGGAGATTGATCCTTCCTTCCGTCAGGTGGTTCGGTATTCCCCCAAGCCGGGGGTCATCAAGGATGTGGTATTTTTCATTTCCGTCCCCATCGGCGGTAAGGAGCAGGCTCAGCTCAGCGAAATCCGTCAGATCAAGTGGTTCCCCTTTGAGGAGGCCAAAAAGCTGGTGACCTTCGCCAACGATATTGACGTGCTGTTTGCCGCTGAGGACTATATTCTCAAAAGAACCTGATTCTCAGATCGCCACGGGGATTTTTTCGGAGAATTCGTGGTATCTGTAGTCTTCTACCCGGAAATCCTCCACTTTGAAGTCATAGAAGTTGTGAATCTCTTGGTTTACATAAAACTTTGGCGCCGGATACGGCTCCCGCTTCAGCAGGTCCTCCACCAGCGGCACATGGCGGTCATAGATATGACAGTCCGCAATCACGTGCACCAGTTCCCCCGCCTCCAGACCGGAGACCTGCGCCATCATGTGAACCAGCACCGCATACTGAACCACGTTCCAGTTGTTGGCGGTGAGCATATCCTGCGACCGCTGGTTTAGAATGGCATTCAGCCGGTTTCCGCTGACATTGAAGGTCATGGAATAGGCGCAGGGGTACAGCCCCATGTCCTTCAAGTCCGCAAAATTGTAAATATTCGTCAGAATTCGGCGGCTGGCGGGATTGTGCTTCAGATCATACAGCACCCGATCCACCTGATCAAACTCCCCCTCAGGATATTGGTGGCGAATGCCGAGCTGATAGCCATAGGCCTTGCCGATGGAGCCGTTTTCGTCCGCCCAGCTATCCCAGATGTGGCTGTGGAGGTCGTGGACGTTGTTGGACTTCTTCTGCCAAATCCACAGCAGCTCGTCAATACAGGATTTATAATAGGTGCGGCGAAGGGTCATCAAGGGAAATTCCCTGCTCAGATCATAGCGGTTGACAATGCCGAAGCACTTCACCGTATGCGCCGGTGTGCCGTCCTCCCAGTGGGGACGAACCTTCTGATCCGTGTCCCAGACGCCCTCCTTCAAAATTTTTCTGCAGGTTTCGATGTAATGCAGGTCTGCTAAACTCATTCCGTTCACCTCGAACAAGAGCATACCAAAAATCCGGTGAAAAGTCAACAGGAGCAGACGTCTGTCTGCTCCTGTTGACTATTCCTCCGCCACGGTCAGGCGGTTCAAGGCTCTTGCCAGCTTGGCCTTGGCAAGGAGAATATCCTTCTCCTCTCTGGCATCCTCCAGGCGGGCTTCCGCTTTTTTCCTTGCCAGTCTGGCTCGCTCCACATCGATGGCGTCCGCATACTCGAAGGTGGTCGCCACCAGGCGGACTTCCCCGTGCTCCACGCTGAGGAAGCCGCCGCCGCAGGCGGCATTCCGGGTCTGCCCGTTCTCGGTGACAGAGACCACACCAATCTCCAGAGCGGCAATATAATCCGTATGACCTGCCCGCACGCTGACATAGCCCTCGGAGGTGTGCAGACGCAGCGCCTCCGCCTGACCGTCAAACAGGCTGCCATCCGGGGTTACGATCTGAAGTCGGAAGCTGCTCATTGTGCAGCATCCTTTCTTGCTTTCTCCACGGCCTCGTCAATGGAGCCTACGAAGAGGAAGGCGGATTCCGGCAGATCATCATGCTTTCCTTCCAGAATCTCCTTGAAGCCACGGATGGTTTCCTTAATGGGCACATACTTCCCCTCGTAGCCGGTAAACTGCTCGGCGACGGAGAAGGGCTGGGACAGGAAACGCTGAATCTTTCTGGCACGGGAAACGGTGAGCTTATCCTCTTCGGACAATTCATCCATACCCATGATGGCAATGATATCCTGCAATTCCTTATAACGCTGGAGAATTCTCTGGGTTTCCCGGGCAACCTCATAATGCTCAATGCCCACCACGTCCGGCGTCAGGATTCTGGAGGTGGATTCCAGAGGATCCACCGCGGGATAGATGCCCAGAGAGGCAATGCCACGATCCAGAACGGTGGTAGCGTCCAGATGGGCGAAGGTGGTGGCCGGAGCCGGGTCGGTCAGGTCGTCCGCAGGGACGTAAACCGCCTGAACCGAGGTAATGGAGCCCTTTTTGGTGGAGGTAATACGCTCCTGCAGTGCGCCCATTTCCGTTGCCAGGGTGGGCTGGTAGCCAACGGCGGAGGGCATACGGCCCAGCAGAGCGGAAACCTCAGAGCCGGCCTGGGTGAAACGGAAGATATTGTCGATGAACAGCAGAACATCCTGGCCTTCCCGGT
>JAEDOJ010000006.1 GCA_016302015.1 Oscillospiraceae bacterium
CTGACTGCATAATACTAATATCGGTAAATGCGGCAGGTAAAGAGGAAAGGAATGTGTGAGTATCCGGGGAGGTCTTGCAGACCCATTAGAAAAAGTATCCTTTCAGGTTTATGTTTGCATCAATCAGTTCATCTTTTTAATTTTAATGGAATCACTTGATAAGTGTTACCATTGAGTTTATAGCCATGTCCGGGATCGGGCTGCCATTCATAGCGGTTTTTATGTTCTTCCGGGAACAAGCTTTCCATAATGGCGGCAATGACACCGCCGTGGGTAATGATGACCGTATCATTCGGAACTTCAGCAAAGGCGGCCAGCACTCGGGCCTTCATATGTCTGCCGCTTTCGCCGCAGGGTGGGATATTGGCTCCATTGTCTCCGGAAATCCATGCCTGATAATCCGGATTGTCCTTCAGTTCTTCGTAGCTGTGCATCTCAAAGCTGCCGAAATCTACTTCCCGGAAGGCCGGGTTTTGGACATGGGGCACATCACCAAAGAGAATTTGTAAAGTTTCCTCCGTCCGCTTCATGCCACTGGTGACGAAGCGGGCATTTTTTATTTCATAATGCAGGCACTGTAACTCCGCCCTGCCAACCGGAGACAGGGAGAGGTCGCTGCTGCCGCAGTACAGATGCTTCTCGTTTGCCACGGTCGTTCCGTGACGAATCAAATAAATCATAACAGACCTCCCAACCAGATGCCTGCCATGGCTGCAAGCTCGCAGATTTGCAGAAAGAACCCGGAGGTGTCGCCTGTCACACCGCCGAATTGTTTCATTGCCATACCGCGGTAGAACAGTACCGAAAGGATGGAAGCCGCCACCGCCACACAGCCGGGAACCCATGACAGTTTAATCAGGCCTGCACAGCAAAGGCCAACGAGAATTGTCATTGCTGCGGTGGTTTTTTCCCGATCCGTATCCTTTGTGTAGGCACAGAGCATCCC
The DNA here is from genome assembly GCA_016302015.1 of Oscillospiraceae bacterium. Next base: position 947 of record JAEDOJ010000006.1, read on the forward strand.
GACTTTTCTGGCGTTGGGCAGATTCACGGCACATAGAGCAGATAAGGTGCGAGAAAGAACATACAACGGCAAAACAGAAAGCACATTCCCTTGCTGATAGACTTCATGGAGCAGGCCGAAGTTCAGCAGCAGATAGATGCACAGGTAGATGGGTGCAAAAGCACCGATGTGGGAATCCTTCAAAATCTCCAGCTTCCGCTCGCGGCTTTGATGGGAAGCGAGGGCATCCACCGTATCCATGAAGCCGTCCATGTGAATTCCACCGGTCAGAAGCAGCGGCAGGCACACCGCCACGGCACTGAAAAGCACAGCACTGACCCCAACCCACCGACTGAATGTATACCACCCATACAAGGCAGCTCCGCAAAGGATACCTACCACCGGGAAGAAGCAGATAGCATACTTCATATTTTTCTCGTTCCATTCAAACTGCGGAACAGGCACGATGCTATAGGTGGACAGCGCCACCAGCAGGGACTGAAAGAATGTCATATTCCGCTCCTTTCTCCCAAACCGGGCTATTATTATTCATGGTCACAGCGGCATCTGCCAAATCGAAAAGCCACTCATTCAAGGTGTTCAGGTCGTTAATATAAGCGGCAGTTTCGCCCTCATAGCCTATAGAGGACAGTCCGGAGATGGTTACTGCCACCAACAGCTTACACCGCATTTGCAAAGCAAGAATGTTCTGCCATGCATCCTCTATGCTGCTGTGCGCACTGAAAAGGGTGTTGCCCAGAAGGTTGGAAACATCCTCCAGAAGTACCACGCTGTCCGCCGTCACAGGAGCCGTTCCAATCTGAGTGGGCAGCTCCAGGGTGACAAAGTTCAAACCGGTGCGCTGGAGAATATGTTTCTGAACACGACGGTGGTTCTCCCCCGTCCGAGGCTCCATAGTGGCGATATAGTAGCGAGGACCTGCGGTTTTTGCAATGAGGTTTTCTGCATAACGGCTTTTTCCGCTACCGTTGCCGCCGGAAATAAGCAGTAATTTTCCCATAGTATTACACCCTGAACTTGTCACCCTTGCGAATATCTGTGAGGTAATCGTCATTGATATTGGCTTCTTCAAAGGTTGCCATTTCGTTGATGATGGCGCAGGCAGCTTTCAAAACTTGAAATGCCAGTGGGCAGCCGCTGCCTTCACCCAGCCGCATCTCCAGCAGAAACAGCGGCTGCAAGCCCATGGCATCCATAGCCAATTTATAACCGATTTCATAGGAAGCATGGCTGGGAATGAGATAATCCCGAACCTTGGGACACAGCCGTACGGCACACAGGGCAGCCACAGCGGAAATAAATCCGTCGATCACCACCGGGCGGTGGCTTGCCGCAGCGCCGATAAAGGCACCGCACATGGCGGCAATGTCAAAGCCTCCCACCTTGGCAAGCACATCCACTACATCGGTTTTGTCGGGGCTGTTGATGGCGATGGCCTGCCGAATGACATCCTTCTTTTTTTGATAAGCAGCATCCGTAAGGCCGCCACCCTTGCCGGTGACGGTTTCCACATCCGCATCCAGCAAAACAGACGCAACGGCGGAGGAGGTGGTGGTGTTGCCGATGCCCATTTCTCCGATGCCCAGCACATCGGCATCGGTAGTGACTGCGAGATCATAGCCGATTTGGATGGCCCTTTCTGCCTGCTCTCGGGTCATAGCAGCCCCATGAACGATATTCCGGGTGCCGTAGGAAATCTTACAATTCAGCACCTTTTCTTCTTGGATGTCGGCATTGACACCCACATCGCATACGGTAATGCCGCAGCCAAAGTGCTTTGCCAACACCGATGCACCGGTTTTATACCGAGTCAGATTGATGGTCTGCATCAAGGTCACAGACTGGGGGCGCTGGACACACCCTCTTCCACCACGCCGTTATCAGCGGCAAAGACCAACAAATGTTTCTTTTCGATCTTGTTATGCACCTTCCCGGTGATGCCGGCGAGTTGGATGGACAACTCCTCCAACCGGCCCAAGCTGCCGGGGGGCTTGGCAAGCCGAGCCTGCCTTTTCTTAGCTTCCTCCATAGCCGCCAAATCCAGTGGCTTTACTGTAAATTCCATAGGTTTTCCTCCAACCATTTGATGGACGGTTCTGCTTCCATCACTTCCAACGTAAAGGTTGCGTTCGGGCAAAGCTCCACGGCCTTTTTCAGCAGTTCTTTCATCGGAATCGTGCCTTGACGCAAGGCAGAATGGCTGTCCCGGGAGCCGTCGTTGTTGTGAATGTGAAAATGAGACAGGTAAGGTGTCCACCGTATCAGCCAGTCCATGACCGGCATTCTGGAGTAGGTGTTCACATGTCCCACATCCAGACAAAGCCGCAGTCGCGGATCCGCTACGCCCTTGACAATATCCAGGAGCATATCCGGGGTTTCCTCCAACACATTTTCCAGCACGATGATCGCGTCGGGGGCATCCGCGAGAAAGGCTTTCCAAAACTCGATGGATTGCTCCACATACCACACAGGGTAAAAAATCCAAGGATTGTAGCCGCCATGAATGACGACCTTTTCAGCACCGTACTTGACAGCAAGATCGATTGCCTGCCGATAGCGCTCCGCTGCCAAAGTCCGTGCTTTGGGGTCAATGGCACAGGGAAACAGCTCGTTAAAAGGCGCATGAAGCACACTTTTCTCAATACCCTCCAGTTTTTTACGAACTGCGGCATCTGTTTCCCGGAATTGCTCGTCCATCTTCCGGGCGGTGCAGAATTCTGCTATTTCCAGTCCCATACCGTGTTTGCGGGCTGCTTCTGCCGCATCCGTTGCAATAGTTGAGATGTAAAACTTCCTCATTGGCTCTCCTTTTCCAAAAGGCCAAACTTTACCTTCACTCTGTCCAGCTTTTCCAACATTGGTTCTGTCAGGAACCACAAAAACAGTACCGTGGCGGTGGCATGAACCGCATCCGCCGGAACGCCGGTGATATAGGCGGTCAGAATCATCTGCCAGTTTGGGTTCGGTTGGTACATCAAAACCGATGCCGGGTTCATAATGCCACCATAGACAAAGAAGATCACCAAGCCGCCATAAATAGACAAGCTGATACGGTCACGGTGCAGCAAGCCCTTTCGAAACAGTACCCCGGCAGTCAAGCCGATGATACCCATCGCCAGCATCTGCCAAGGCGTCCAGGCACCCTGCCCAAACAGGATATTGGAGCAGAACATGGTCATGGCTCCTACCATAAACCCGGCTTCACCGCCAAAAGCAACGCCGGAGAGAATGACCATCGCCGCTACCGGCTTGAACCCGGGGAGGGCAAAGAATGCCGCACGGCCGCCGATGGCTAAAGCGCTGAGCACCGATAAAATGACAAGCTCTCTGGCTTTAGGCTTTCTTCCCTCAAACGCAAGAAAGAACGGCAGCATGGTCTCCGCGATAATCAAAAAAGAGGTAATCATATACCGCCGCCCACCGGCAATTTTCATGCCGCCCAAAATGGTCAGAGGGATTGCCAGCAGACATAGAAAAATAGTAATTTTGGTACGCATGGTCAGTCTGCCTTTCATCAGCCGCTGTTCTCTGACCGAGGATTTTCGGCTGACAGATATCGCAAAGATCCCCAGCAAGGCAAACATCAGAATATACATCCAAGCGTATTTTCCCATAAAGTCTGAGCCGTTATAAAGCTGGCTTAAATCCACCACAATGGAGGTATAAATCAGCAATCCAAGGGCGGAGACACCGGAGATGATACCAAGTATTTTCCTCCAGGCAGGCAGCTTTTCCGGTTTTCGCTCCTCCGGAGGCTGCACATCAATATCCTTCGGGTCAATTCTTACAGGGTCTGTCTTGACCACTTCGCCGCCGCAGGCCAGAATCACATCCTCCGGCGTCACCGCATTGGGAAGCAGGTGCCGTGCCATGCGGTTGGCAGCGGTAGTATAGAAGCTCTTACCGGCAAAAAACGGCTGAGGTGCATCCATAGTCACGATGCTGCCGTCAAAGAACAAGCCGCAGCGATCAGCGTAACTTGCGCAGAACTCCACGTCGTGGCTAACCATGATAACACACACGCCCTTTGCGGTCAGCTCTGCCAGAATCTCAGCGAATACTTGTTTGAAGTCCTTGTCTACACCCTTGGTTGGCTCGTCCAAAAGCAGCACATCCGGCTTTTGCAGCAAGACCTTTGCCAAGGCTGCCCGCTGCTGCTCGCCACCGGACAGGTCATAGGGATGCCGGTCAAAGAGCCCGTCCAGGCGACACAGCGCCACCATTTCCTGAATTTCTTTTTCGACCTGCCGAAGCTTTTTGCCGGGGAATACGGAAAGTAGTTCCTCCCGCAAATTCTTTTTCACCAGAAGCATCTGGGGATTCTGAGGAAGCGCCGATATCTTTTTTGCCGCCACAGATACCTTTCCCCGGAAAGGCTTGTGGGTGCCGCTGAGGATTTTCAGCATAGTGCTTTTTCCCGTACCGTTGCCGCCCAGAATGCACAGCAATTCTCCCGGATAGGCTTTCAGATTCACGCCCTTGAGCACATTGGGGGCTTCTTTTTCGTAGCGGAACCACACCTCATCCAACACCATCACAGGCTCTTTCTGAGGCTGCACATAAGGGCGTTCCGGAACAGCGTGCAAGGCATTGGTTTCTGCCCAAGCGGTTAAACCGTTTCTACCGTCGCTGACCGTCAGAGGGCAGGGTGTTTCCCAACCCAATGCATTCCAAATCTGCATGGGGGTGGGCATGGAATGAAGCATGGGATGGTGGCTTTTCCGCAGAATATCAAAAGCTCCCGCAGGCGTGCTATCCGCAATCAGACTGCCCTGATTCATCATCAGCAGTCGGGTTGCTATGGGAATCACATCCTCCAGACGGTGCTCACAGATTAGAATGGTAGTACCCAGCTCCTTGTTGATACGGCCCAAGGTCTGCAAAAAGTCCGTAGCAGCGATGGGATCAAGCTGGCTGGTTGGCTCGTCCAGAATCAGAACATCCGGGTTCATCACCATGATGGAGGCAAGATTCAGAAGCTGCTTCTGCCCGCCGGAAAGCTGTGTTACTTCCATGTGAAACCACGCTTGAATCCCAAAAAAGCTGGCCATTTCCGCCACCCTTCCCCGTATAGCGGGAGTATCCACACCCAGACTTTCCAGCCCAAAGGCCAGCTCATGCCACACCTTATCGGTGACGATCTGGGCGTCCGGATCCTGCAACACAAACCCAATTTTGGCGGATTGGGTTTTGATGTCCATGCTGTTCAGGGGGATACCGTTATATAAAATCTCACCCTGTCTGGTTCCACGGGGAGCCAGCACGCTCTTCATCTGCCGGAGCAAGGTGGACTTGCCACAGCCGGAAGGCCCGGCCAAAACAGCAAAATCACCCTGACGCAGCTCCATGGTCACATTTTTCAGCGCAGGCATTTCCTGCTCCGGGTATGTAAAGGTAAAGTTCTTTATTTCAAAGAGTTCCACTTTCGGTCCTCCTCTAAGTCGATCATCAGGGGCAACAGGCAAACACCTGTATAGCAAGCATAAGCAAGAAGCTGGGGTGCTCCCCAAAGAGTGCCGTTCAGGCTGGGATAATACATCCAGGAAAGCTCGCCGGTAATATGAGGCAGGCAAGCGCCTATGCATAGCGCCGCCAAGGCGATCAGTGCAAAGCAATCCCTTTTTTCAAATCGATAGATGGAAAACGCCGTCCGTCTGGCCGTACCGTAGCCCCGGCTTTTCATGGAATCCGCAGAAACAATCGACTGCTCCATGGCCCAGCTCACCGTGGCAGAAAAGGCGGACAGTGCCTGCTGAAGCTGTTCTTTCTTATTTTGGGGCTTGTGCATTGCCTTTTGCACCCGGAGGGTGTTTTGCAGGAAATTTTTGAATCTGGGGACAAAGCGCAGCGTCATCGAAATGAGCAGTGATAGCGCAGGAATTACTCTTCCAAACAGGTAAATGATCTTATCGGAAGTAAACACACAATTGCAGCAGTTGAACCAAACGATAGAGGCACCCATCATCGCTGCCGCAGCCATGCCATAGCAAACGGCCTCCAAAGTAATGGGATTGTCGTTGGGAAGATACCAAAGGATAGTAACACCCGCATGGTTAAACAGTGGGTTCATCACCGCCATGAAAAGCAGCACAGGGAGCAAATACCCCACCAGCCGCAGCATCTCTTTGCCACCTTTCATATACAGAAGATAGGCGCAGCCGCAAAGGAGAGAAATGCCAAGAAACACCGGCTGCATAATGAACATGGTCATGCCCAGTACCGCCCCAAAAAAAGCCAGATTCACCACCGGGTGGCAGCCGGAAAAGGCTTCATTCTTCATAGGCCGCTCCCAGATCCTCCCCCAAATTGCAGGTATAGCTGAATACGACTTTATCCCCCTCAGACAGCTTGTAGTCCGAGCAGCCCAGGCCGGGATACACGCCGTTGACGCTATACATCCAGCCGGATTGGGGACCGCAGTCAAACTCATAGATATTTCCGATACCTTCAATGTATACAGAGTTGTAAGCAGAGGCATCTACATACTCAAAGTGGATTTTCTCCGCCCGGAGGGTTCTGCGGAACACATCAAAGACAGACTCGCCCTCTTGGAACTGTACCGTCATTTCCGTCAGGATAATGCCGTCCTCCGGCACCAAGGCTGCCTTGCCGTCCTCCATTTTATCTAAATTGGGAAGTAAGCTATCACAGCGAACTTCCAGTGTGCAAGTCAGGCCGCCTGCAATATCCTCTTGATCGTCACCACAGCCTGCCAAACTCAGGAGCATAGCCAGGATTAAAAGAACATACATCCATCTTTTCATAATCTGCACCTCCATAATCCTTTTTACCAGCGGTAGTTCATAAGCAAAATAACATTTGACCTATGAGATGCTGTCGCCTATAAGTATTCCAATAGACACATGGGATTTCCGTGCGTCTGTTGGCTATTATTCTATTTGGGTTATCTCCTGTGAATGGCAATCATGCCGAAAAGATACAGCTTTCCAGGTTCCCAGGCAAATTCCAGACCGCACCGCCTGGCGGTTTCCGCCACATCGATGCAGTAAGCGGACATGCAGCTGATCCGCTTATCTGGGAAAGGGCAGGGCTCGTTCAGAATTCGTTTGCAGGGATCGCAGAGGGGACATCCGTTGTACCCTGCCGCAAAGCCCTCATAGCCCAGCTTGCGCAGCTTGTCCATCACACGCAGAACAGCAGCATTATGGCTTTTCTTTGCTTTTTGGATAGCTTCCTTATTTTCGTAGCTGCCGATTTCCCATTTTGTAGTAATGACCATGGTGGCATCCTCGGCAAGGGTTTTTGCACGAAGCTCCTCCACGGTACCGCAATCCGGCGGGCAGGAGTAGTTGGCGTTGTATTTGCCACAGCGGTTCTCCTCGCAGAACGCCCGGAACGCAGAATTCACCGGGATGTTCTCCGGTTCAATCATAGCGGCGTTGAAACCTTCTGCCCGAGCCATTTCCAGCAATTCAAGTTCAGTCATAGTGATTCTCCTTAGGGAATCTCTGAATAAATAGAGCGGCGGCTCTCGACGGGTCTTTTCCTCCAATCCTTCGGTTCGAAAAGTTTGAAATACATCCAGTATTCCTGCACTTTCCGAACCTCGGCTTGAAGAAAAATTCTCCGCCGAGCATCCTTGCCGATTTATTCAGAGCTTCCTTAGATCTTTTTACAATGGGTACACATAGCATTGCCGGAATCACCAACGAAAATAGGTGATTTCATTTTTATATTACAACTCAGCCGTATGCAAAATACGGCTGAGTTGCTGTATCGACTGAATTATTTCGCAACATTCTCAACGAACCGCATCAGAATTGCCGCCACCTGAGCGCGGGTGGCGCCTGCCTGCGGGTTGAGGTAGAGCTTGCCCCCCTCCTTGCTGCCGCCGATCAGACCTTCTGCGACAGCCCATTGCATCGCCTCCCGTGCCCAGGACGCTACCCTTTGCCCGTCCTCAAAGGCCGAGAAGTCCTCCCGCGCGGAGGTATCCAAATGCAGATAATCCTTCGTATAGCGGCAGAGTATCGCCGCCAGCTGCTCTCTCGTCAGCACACCATCCGGGTCGAATTGACCGTTCCCGACACCATTGACCACGCCGTTCTCCGCAGCCCAGACAACGGCGTCCAGATACCACGATGCTGTCAGATCACGGAAGGGATTGCTCCCGGAGGGGGCCGGGCAGCCCGCTTGCCGCCAGAGCACCGTGACGAGCTGGGCGCGCGTCATGGGCGCCTCCGGCTTGAAGGTCGTCCCGCTCGTGCCGAACATCAGACCGTGTGTGATCGCATAATCCACCTCGTTATGATACCACGCGTTCAGCGGTACATCGCACAAGTTCCGCGAGGGACACTGCACACCTCCGTCGCAGGGCCCGCTTGCCGGGAGCGGCTCGGTTTTTGTTGCGCCGCAGAGAACACAGGTGTAGGTTTTTTCTCCCGCCTGCGTCGCGGTCGGCGCTTTTGTTACGGTTCCTTCATCCCATGTGTGCGTCTGCGTCGAAGGAATTGGTTCCGTTCTGATTGCCCCGCAGAGGGTACAGGTAAAGGCCTTCTCTCCGTCGGCGGCACAGGTTGGCTCACGAGTAACGGCTCCTGCGTCCCATGTGTGCGTCTGCGTCGAGGAGATCGGCTCCGTTTTGATTGCCCCACAGAGGGTGCAGGTAAAGGTCTTCTCTCCGTCAGCGGCACAGGTCGGCTCACGGGTAACGGCTCCCCCATCCCAAAGATGCTCAGCAAAGACCGTCAGATCCACGGTAGCAGTCGGCACATAATAGGCAGCGCCGCTCTCGCCGTCTCGGTTCTGATACATCTGCTGATAAGCGCCAAGGGAATAGGTCAGCGTGAATTCCGTATCCTCCGCAGTCAAAGGTTCCTGCGAGAAGCGAATATACTGCGTCACATCCTTTTCCACACCGTTGGCATAGCGCGCCGTCACCCGCAATCCGTCAGGATCAAAGCACTGCCCAACCTCATAGGCCGTTTTCTCCGGCGCGCTTTCTACAGACAACTCCGTAATTGTGCTCCCGACGCACATCAGGTAACCCGAGTCATTCTTAAAGTAAAGATTTCCGTCAGAATCTGCGATCGGGCTGCAAATGGCATACTGCGCCTGTGCGCTGTAGGGCGTGAACAGCACATACGCCGTCTGCACACTGCTCTCCTGTCCCGCCGAGGTATAGACTTCCGTGGTGAGATAGGCAGGATCCGCAGCGGTCTGTCCCGCCTGATCCCGCAGCATGCGCAGCTTTCCCGGCGTGTAGTTATCTATAAAATACACATAGACATACGACGTCTCTGCCTCATATGCCGTGGTCAACAATCCACTTGTCTGCGGGTAGCCCTGCGTCGGCACGGAATAGGCAATGCGCCATGCTTGCAGATCAATCACTGTGATATTATGCCCGGAGTAAGCACCGAACTGCGAGGTGCCCGAAACGCCGATATACGCCCGCCCGTTGTAGACCACGGGGGTAGAGGTACTCATGGGCGGCGTGGAGGCATTGTCCGAGCCATTGCTTAAATGCAGCCGCTTCTGAGAGCCTTCGCGGAAGGTGCCGTCCTCGTTGACCTCAATGCGGTAGAAATCACCGCCCTTGGAGGTAAAATAGTAAGCGTCCGTTGCTTCGTCATAGCAAACGCTGCTGCGCAGGTCGCCCACGCCGGAAGCCGTCTGGCAGTCGATGAGGCGACCGGTGCGGGGATCCAGTGACAGGATTTCTCCATGTCCCTTGGTATAGCCGCTGTCGCCGTCATCCGTGGTCACAAGCAGAAAATTCTCAGAAACATAGGAACCTGCCCAGTAAAAGCCCGCTCCGCTATAAGTCCACGAGGCGACTTTGCGCTCCTTGCTCTGCGCCGTATCCTCGTCCGTTACACTGATACAGACAAAATTTGCCTGCCGCGTCTCGGAATTCCAAAAGCCTGTGTAAAGATAACCATTGCGATAGGTGATGGGGCAGTTCGGCTGTCCACCCAGTACATCCTCATAAAGCCACAACGATTCCAGCGTCTCGGCATCAAACGCCTGCACCGCGCCGTTGGACAGCCCGATGAAGATCATCCCCTCCCCATAGGCAGGCGGCGTGATGGAAAAGCTGGAGGCGTGGTCCATCGGCTTGGCGAGGAGGACTTCTCCGGTCGTTTTGTCCACCTTCATCACCGTATCGTTGGCATAGGTATAGATCACACCGCCCACAATGATCGGCGAGCCGACACCGCCGCCGGTCAGGCCTTCGCCGATTTGATTCGCCCAGTTGAGCACCGCAGCCTCCGCAGTGATCGGTGTTGGTGCTGCGGTAACGCCGTTGTTTTCCGAATTCCCGCGGAAACTTGCCCAGTCACTGCTCTGCAAAAGCTCACTGCGGGTGTTCTCTTCCGCCTTTTGCAGCGTGACAGCAATGACCTTTTGCTCCTGCCCGGCGGTGAAGGACGCCGTTGCCGCAGCATAGCCGTAGCGGGAAGCGGTATAAGTATAAGCGGCATCGGTGTTCAGAAGATACTTACCGTTCTCTTCCTGCCAGATTCTTGCGCCGGTGAGGTCGTCCGTCAGAAAAACCACGGCATCCCTTGGCGTAACTACGATCTCCGTCTCAACAGGCGGCAGCTTCCGTACTGTGATGGTGTAGGTCTGCGAGATCGCCCCCTCATGCGCAAGGGTGACGGAGATTGTATCTTCCTCCTGCGCGGTGTCTAACGGCAGTATGACGCTCTGCGCCTCATTTACCGCCAAGTCCGTATAGTCCAGCGTCTGCGTGCTCTCGCCGCAGGTCAATGTCAGGGTAAACGCATTGTCGTTGCCGCCGGAGGTATTGAACAGCTTTACCTCTGCCGTAACGGCGTCCAGCGTTTGCCCGACGGAGAGGGTATAGCGTAAAACCTCTTTGTCAAATTTTTGCGTCCCGTTCTCCTGCGCCATCGGCAGGCTCTGACCATTTGCGGAGAACGACAGACTGTTGAGCTGTAAGAGCCGCTGCGCGGTCAGGAAATATTCCTGGTAATAGGTCACGCCGTTTTGGCTTTTGCCGATTTCCAACCGCATGGTATTCCCCTCGCCAGAAGCGCCGAGGAAGGTGGTCGTGGATTTATAAACTCCGTCAGAAAGCGTCAGCGTCCGCGCGCTATACGCGGGATTCCAGTAGCGGTAATCCGCATAGTAGCCCGTGATTGTGCAGCCCTGCGCCGTATCGGCAAGCGTTACGAGGATGCCAAAGGCGGTCTGATTGGAGCCGACGCGGTAAGTATAGGTGTGGGTAGCCGGTTGAAAGTCCGTGTCGCTGCCATAGGTCACGGTTTTGGTCGGCCCTACATGGAGCGCACTCAACCAGTTCGTAGCATCGGGCGTAGGCGCATTTACCGTCAGAGCTTCTTTGGCGGTAAACGCGGCGCTTGTGTGATAGTAGATATCCTTCGTAGCGACATAAGTATAACTCTCCCCGGGGATCAGTGCAAACACGGTAGCAGTGCCGCTGTGTGTTTTGGGCGCGACAGGTACGCCGGCTGCATTTTGTACGGACACAGCAACCTCCTGCGCGTGCGTTACCGTCACCTGGGCGGGAGCAACCTTGGTCACGCTTAAGGTATAGACCGTTTTTTGTCCGTTGGTGTGCGAGACCTCTACCGCAATTTGGCAGCCACTTCCGCTGATCGGGACGGCTGCCGTCTCACGGTCGCTGCCGTTGATCGAAATCGCGGCATCGGCGCACAACGGCGAGGCATCGATCTGCAAAGTGTCCGAAACCGTCGTCACCTGATATTCCGTCACAGAAGGCGTGAAGGAGAGCGGGAGCTGCGTTCCGTCGCCGCTCACGGTCAGGGAGGCGAGCGTGGGTACTCTGACGATCTCCATCGGGTAACGCTGGTACTGTTCAAACGCACCGTCCGCCAGACGCGCCTCCAGTGCGAAGGCAGCGCCTTCCATACTGTTTTGCGGGATCAGCGCGGAAAGGACGGCCTGCTTGCTCTGCCAAGTGCGGCGTGCGGCATTCGGCGTATCTGCCAGATACACACCGCAGGCGGTGGTATCCACACCCTCGCCCGGTTCGATATAAGGATAGATGTTTCCTGCGGCACAGTCTGGTACATAGTAGATATTTCCGTCGCGCCGCACCGCTGCCCACTGTTCGCCGCTGTCTGTGCTCAGCTCCACATTTGCGATCCATGTGCCGCTCGGAAGACTTGCAGACAGCGTTTGGCCTTCCGCCACCGTGACCGTGCCGCGCACATGGTTGATGCCTCCGTCAGAGAGGTCAAAGGTATAGCTGCCGGGGATCAGCGCGATCTCGGTTGTCCGCTCTGCCCGATAAATATTGCCGAAGCTCCCCGTAAAAACGGCGTTTACGGCTTTGTTCGTCTCGCTGCCCTGCGTAACGGACAGCCGAAGCGTGACCGTCTCTCCATTCAGATATGCGGCATAGGCGTCCATTGCCTTTTGCAGCTCCGTCCGAAGCGTCTCCGCCTCCTCCGCCGTCACGCCGTAGAGTCCGCTCAGTGCGTTACGGTAAGCCTCCTGTGCGGCGGGATAGTTTTTGACCCCGCTCGTGCTGCCGTCATACTCCGCCATCACGATCAAAAGAGCAAGATAGCGCTCGGAATACTGCTCCTGTGCGGAGGTGAAGCAAACCGCCGTCACCTGATCGGCGGACACATCGAGATCATAGCCCTCCCCGTCATAGAAAAGACAGTAATTGTCCGTCACACCGTCAATGGCGGAGATAAAGCCGCTGTCGATTCCCTCAAAGCTATGCCCGGAGTTTTTCAGCGCCGTGCGTACCGTGTCCCCTGCATTGTAAGAAAGGTACACCGGCTCGATGACGACGCGTTCCTGCGTTACAACCGCCAGTGCGAATTGGCCGCCGTGCGCCGCGCCTGCTGCCCCTGCCGTTGCCGGAACACAGGACAGGATGATCGCCACGATCAGGCAGTATGCCAAAAACCGTTTGAAAGTAAAGCGTTCCATTGTATTCCTCCCGCTTATAAAATATTGCACCGAAACCATCGCGCAAAGATACGCCTGATCGGTTTGGTCTTCTTTTTCCATGCGGAGCAAACCGTCTCCATGATGTGCAGTGCACGGCTTCTATGGCTCTCATCGCAGGAATGGTCGCTGAAGCAAAGCTCCGCAGCAAACGCCAGTACTTCCGCAACAAGCGCCGTATCCTCCCGGTCAAGCAGCGCCGCGAGCTCCGCCGCCCGCTCGGTCAGCGGCACATTCCGTTCGGAAAGGCCGAGGCTTTGCAGCACCGTATGTGTATATCGCAGGCAGTCCACGCTTGCCCTCCGCGCTTCCGCCGTGGAAAAGCTCTGGATGCGCTTTTTCAGCCTCCTGCGCAGCACAAGCGCCCGCAGCAGCGCAAGCACAAGAGTCAAAAGCACTGCGCCCAAAAGACCCCAAAGCAGCGGCAGCCGGAACGACGAGCCCGTTTTTTCATGCAGCTGCTGTTGAATTTGGAGTTCCTGCCGCTCATTTTGCTCCGCTTCCGGACTGTCCTGCGGCAGAACTGCCTCTGTCTGGGTGCTCCCGTCCGGCGGCAGCGCATAGATGATTTCATTTTTATGGTTGGGTGTTGTATCGAATGGGATCCAGCCCACGCCGTCCAGGTAGATCTCCGTCCAAGCGTGCGCGTTTTCCTGTGTCAACAGGACGGCAGAACCCTCTTCCAAGCCCTCCGCCTCTGCGCCGGGGAGCAGATAACCCTCGACATAGCGGGCGGGAACACCGCAGCAGCGCATCAGCAGCGTGGCAAGCGTGGCATACTGCACACTGTAGCCACGCGGATTGACCGTCAGCAGATACTCCAAATAGGGCATATCGCCCTGCGCCGTCACGGTGCTCTCGTCGTAAGTCAGAGTCTGTTCCACCCAGAAAAGCACCTGTTCCCGTGCCTGCACCGTCGTCATTGCCTCCGTCGGGAGGGGAAACTGCGCCGCGAGCAGCTTGTAAGCATCTTCCGGAACATTCAGATATTGCGTATATACCCAATCACGATAAGCCGCCTCCGCATTGATATAAGACTGCGCACCTCCACCTTCGGCAAGACGCGCCTGCGCCAAATAGCTGCCCGCCACATCAAACAGCGTGCCCTCCACAGCTTCGCCTGCCTTGCATCCCTCCGTCCGCAGGGCGCGGGGATCCTGCGCGGGAATTTCCGCTCCGTAGGGGACATAAGGATAAGCTGCGCAAGCACCCAACGGACGAACGGTAAAGCGGTTCTCGGAGGTGTTTTGCAAAGCTGCCTCTTCCGCACCGCGCTGGGTGGAAGGACAGAAGCCGTTTTTCTGTATGGCATATAACAACTCCGCATTTTCTGCGACGGCGGTCTTGTCCGTCTCGCTCCACCCCTGCGCCGTATAAACGCCGCCGACATAACCGCGCAGATATACCGCGCTCCACTCTTCCATGCACAATTCCAGCGCCGCCTCGCTGGAAGGCTCGAAAGCGCCCAGATCTTGCAGGTCGCCCTCCGGCAGTGGATTCTCCGTGGATTCATAGCATATGCGGTGCAGCTGCGAGGTCAGCCATTGTCCCGCATCGGTTTGTTGTACCTCCCCGCCAAATGCGGCAAGGGGCGCAGAGACGAGTGCGAGGATCAGCAGCGCCGCAAGCATCGGCTTTCCGCCGCCGGAGGCGCGGTAAACAAGCAGCAAAAGCGTGCCTGTCAGGTACAGCGCCAGCCACACGCTCCCGTCCAAAAAACCGCACAGGACGAGCAGCAAAACGCCTGCCACGCAGCAAAAATGCGGAATGCCGCGCCATGCCCGCACAGCCGCTGCCGTCAATCCACCGAGCGATGCAGAGACGACTGCCGCCGTCAGAGCGTTAAAGCCTGCAGCCTCGTAAGGCGGGTAATAGTAGCCCGTTTTTTCGGTCAGCAGCGCTCTGACCCCGTTTCCAAGGGTGGAAATGCCCTGCGTGAGCGCGGTTTTGCACAGGAAACAGAGCAGAACACCTGCCGCGCATACAGCAAGCAGTGCTGCCCGCTGCCATTGGCACTCCCAAGAGAAGCATATCGCAAGCGCCGCCGCACACAGTCCCAAAAACAGCCACGCCCCATCCATGGGGTAGATCGTCCGTTCCATACCCCAAAGTCCCAAAAAGATCGGAACGGCAGCAAGGAGCAGAGAAAGCCGATCCTGTAACGGCTGCTCAGCGCGGCTTTGCTGTTTGGTCAGATGCAGCGTGTTTTTGTCATATTTCAACGGTTTCTCAACTCCAGCTCAAAATTCGCAGTGTCTGCGCCGCCGTTTCGGGCGTAAAGCAGTCCTCGCCCGCGCCGCAAAGCAGCACCTTGCAGGGCGCTGCCTGCAAAAAGGCTTCCTGCGGATACTGCGTTCCCAAATAGATGATACGTCCCGCGGTCGGACTGCCGCAGGTGCTGAGGTATAAGGCACTGCCGCTCTCTCCGGAAATCGTGCGGGACTTCAAGAGCGACGCAACCGCCTCCGGCAGTTCCTCTGTCACATTCACAGTCCGCGTCTGTATCGTCTCCTCATTCCAGCTGAGGCGGAACGGTATACCTTGCTCCGTCAGCGCCTGCGCGACAGACACCGCTGCCTCCATAAGCGCGTCCGCCTGTGCAGGAGACGCATTGTCCCATGTTCGGTCCACAAACAGCAGCAGGGACTGATCCACGGGGCAGGCAGCCTCCCGCACCACGGGATGCCCCCGTTTGGAAGAGAGCTTCCAGTGAATCTGGCTGAGGCTGTCTCCCGGCACGTAATCCCGGAGCTGATAGGTCTCGGTACGGTCCTGTCCCTTCCGATCCTGCGCATATTCCTGACAGTCCTCGCGCAGTGCGGGCGCAGACTCCATGCGGATCTCCACGGGGAAGGTATGGGGCATGACCAACACCCGCTTGACCGCACCGCAGGAAAGCGGCACAGGGAGCAGCCCGCTCAGATCCCACAGCCGCACCTTTTCCATGCTGCACCGCAGGCAGCCGCAGAAATCGCTTTTCAGCTCTACCGCCTGCTCCTTTTGCAGGAACAGTTTTTTCTGCACACGCTCACCCGTCACGGAATTTTCTACGGTCAAGCATACGCTTACACTGCCGCAGGGCAAATGTCCCCGTCCACAGCGAACGGTCAAAAAAACGGTTTTTCCCTTTTCCGTGACAGACACCGCCTCCATCCGGAGGCTGACCCGTTTGCGGGCAAACCACACAATTCCCCATGAAAGCAGCGGCAGCAGGAGGCAACCGCCGAGGCAGGCAAAAAGCGCCGCCGACGGCTGCAAGAGGCACCCGAGCAGGAGAAGCACTGCGAAGCAGAGCCACAAAAGCCACCTCATCTTCTGCGCTCCGTAAGCTGCGGCACGGGAATCTCCCGCAGGATCCCGTCCAGAATTTCCTCCGCCGTACAATCATTGAGCCGCGCTTTGGAGGACAGCAGGAGGCGATGCGCAAAGACGCTTTTCACCATTTCCCGCACATCCTCCGGCAGAACGAAGTCTCGTCCTTCCGTGAATGCACACGCTTTTGCGGCCCTGCAAAGCGACAGCGCTCCGCGTGGGCTGACGCCGAGCTGTATCATCGGATGAACGCGCGTTGCCTCGGTCAGAGCGGCAATGTAATCATAAACCGCGTCGGAAACGAAGGTTTTCTCTGCCACACCGATCGCCTCCGCCAGCGTCTCCCGCGTCATCACCGTCTGCACCGCGTCCAAAGGGTCGCCGCCGTGACGGTTTTTTAGAATATCCACCTGCTCCGCGCGATCGGGGTAGCCCATCGACAGCCGCATCAGGAAACGGTCAAGCTGCGAGTTCGGCAGGTTTTGCGTGCCCGCAGAGCCGACGGGGTTTTGTGTCGCCAAAACGACGAAAGGGGAAGGGAGGGCATGGGTTCTGCCGTCTACCGTCACGCGTCCTTCCTCCATGGCCTCGAGAAGCGCGGACTGCGTCTTGGGGCTGGTGCGGTTGATCTCGTCGGCAAGCAGCAAATTGGTCATGACTGCACCCGCCTGGTATTGCAGCGTGCCGTCATGAAAAACGGAAAAGCCGATAATATCCGACGGCATAGTGTCCGGCGTGAACTGCACGCGCTTGACCTCCAACCCCAACGCTTTTGCAAAGGACAGCGCCATCGTCGTTTTTCCCACGCCGGGCACATCCTCCAAAAGCACGTGTCCCTGCGCCAAAATTGCGATCCAGATCTTTTTGATTACTTGCTCTTTCCCGACGATAACCTTTTTAATTTCGCCGATCATTTTTTCGCTTACTTCGTACATTTTTTCTTTCCTTTCCACAGCAGCAAACCGGCGGCGCATATCAGCGTGACCGCGCCCGCAATGCCAATTCCATACCAAAGGGCGTTTTGACGCCCTGCATTACCGTATTCATAATTGCGGATCTCCGTATCCTGAAAGCTGTAGACGCCGTCTTTTCCGCCATCCATCCGCTCCAAGGCGCACAGGGCAAGCCCGGCTTGCTCCGTGGCAAGGAGGTTCGCCGCATCGCCCAGCGTGTGGCAAAACGCGCCCGTTTCCGTCCGGTACAGCAGCAGCCCGTCCAGTGCGCTGCCGCCCGCTTTCACAAAACGCGCATCCGTGCGCGGGTCGATTCCGAGGCTGCACAGGGCGATGACCACCTGCGCGCAGCTTTCCGCGCCGGGCGTTCCCCAGCTCTCAAAGTCGCCCCGCGCAGTCTGCACGGCGGAGAGATAGCCCAGCGCCCGGTCGATCGCCTGACCACATTCCTCCCGATAGGGCGCGAGCGCTTGCAGCGCCATGGCCGTCATATCGACATCCGACTGTCCTGCGGCAAGGCCGAAACCGCCGTCCGGCTCCTGCGCGGCAAGGATCGCCGTAACCATATCCTCCCGCCGGAAACGTGCGTCGGCAGGTACGGAGTAGTTCCGCGCGTCAAGCGTCAGCAGTGCAAAGATCCAGCCGTTCAGGCCCTGTGTGCCCAAGCTGTCCGTCATGTGCCAGTTGTAAGTCCCGTCCGCGATCAGGTCGATGAGGTTTCCCTGCGCATCCGTGCCGAAGCAGGTGGGGTCGGCACCCAATGCCAGAACGGTCAGCGCGATGCGGTGCCATTCTGTCGCCTTGACGGTGTCCAGTCCGCCCGCTTCGGCATATTGAGCAGAGACATAGCTCCAAAGCCGATCCAAATACGCTTCGCGATATGCCGCCTCTCCGCTGCGCCCTGCCAGCAGCGCCGCCCAGTCGGAAAGCGGATCTCCCGCAATGAGGGCATCGGAGCGCAACAGGTCGTCCGTATCCAGCAGCTCCTCCAATGCGTCCAACGTCGCCGCTGCCGATGCCTGCGTCACAAGCGCACATATGAGACATAGCGCAAAAAGAAATCTAAAGCATTGCTTCCTCATGTTTCCTCCTCCGATCTGTTATGGCATCCGTCCCCGCCTCGAGGGGCGGCAGCGTCTCCCGCTTTGTCTCCCCACAGCGGGTGCAGGTGTAATCGATCCATCCTTCCTCCGTTTCCGTCGGCTCCTGCCGCGCGGTCTCGGTAAAATCGTGTCCGAGCGGGGGAAGCTCCACCGTCTCCTGCACATCGCCGCAGACGGCGCAGGTGCGCGCCATGCTGCCGGACTCCGTACAAGTCGCTTCCTGCGATATGGTCTCCTCACCCCATTGATGCTCGTCATAGTAGGTGCCGTTGATCCATCTGCCACAATAGGTGGGCAGTCTTCCGTAGCTGCCGCCGCTGGCATTGTAGCCGCCGATGTCCTTACCGTAGGCGAGGGTGAAACGGATATAAAGCGTGTCGCCGTCGCTGAGGTAATAGTTGGAAAGCCCCTTCCCGGCATACAGTGTCCCGTTGACGGAGTACATCCAGCCCGCGCCCTGTGTATAATCAAACTCGCCCAATGAATCCGAACTCGATTGTCCGGTCAAGCCCAAGCCGTCGTCCAAAATTTTCTGCCAGAGGGCGTCGGGGATCTGCGCGTAGTCCGTCATGCCGCTTCGCGCAATGCGGCGCAGATAAAACCCGTCATCCGGCGAGCGAGCATAATCCACCTCGTAGCCGAATTCCTCCAGCATAGCCAAAACTGCGTAAGAGGCAGGCTCGTTCTGCTTAATCTCATAGGCATAGGTGCCGCCCAAGGTATCCGGATCCAAGCCGACCACGGTCGCATCCAAAAGGATATACGCCGTGCCCACCGTGCCGCCGGTATCCACAAAGGAATAGGTCACTTCATAGCGCAGATAGGTCGAGTTTCCTGCGTCGTCCCACGCGAGGACGGTCACCTCATGGGTCTCCGTGTCGCCGACGGTGGGGTTTTCAAAATACAGCTCGTATTCAAACACATCACTGCCGGTGGGGTCACGCACGGTCTTTCCGTCCAGTGTGACCAAAATGTGATCGGCAAAAATAATACTACCGTCGTGGGCACGGGCTTTGACAAGGAAAGTAAAGTTACGGTTGGTGAGCTGCCCCGTAAAACCGTCCAGATTCGTGCTGACCACCGGTGGATGGTCACCGACGGTGGGATTGTCCTCATCCGCCCGCTGCGCAACATAGCGAACGGTGTAAGTCTCCTCCAGTACAGTCTTGCCGCCCTGCTTGATGTAGAGCGTGATAAAATTGTTCTCCTGCCGCGCAAGCCTGGCTTGATAGTTTCTGCCCGATGCCGTGAGGAAGCTGCCGTTTGCAGGCGTTTGGCTGCTGCGGAGCTTGACGCGCAGGTACATATCCGATTCTCCGTTGACAATGTAAGCATAGAAGGGCAGGACATCATCATCCAACTGATCGAAGGTCAGGACGCAGTCCGTCAGATCCGTTACGATCCGGAGTTGTCTGTCATCGTCCGGTTCCTCGTCGCCGCCGGTGTCGTCGCCTTCTTCACCGCCACCGTTTTCTTCCTCGTCTCCGTCGCCGCCTTCGCCTTCCTCCGGGTTGTCAGGCACAGGCTCCTCCACCTCGCCGCCGCTCGAAGGCTCCGGCTCCGACGGCTGAGACGGCTCAGACGGCGTTGTCGGCTCAGTTTCTCCCGGTGGCTCCGTTTCTTCCGGTGGCTCCGTTTCTTCCGGTGGCTCTGTTTCCTCAGACGGTTCCGTTGTGTCTGTCGGCGGAAGCTCCGCTGCACCGCCCCCGGAAGGGGAGGGACCCGCTTCCACAGAAAGCTGTTGCATACGGTGAGGCAGAGGCTCCGCATCGTCCGAAACACGAAGATCGCCTGCGATCCATATAAGGCTCAAAAGCATGGCAAGCACCAGCGCCGCCGCGAGCCATTTTGTGATTGTCTTGTACCGATGCACGGACGGTTCCCCTTTCCGAGAGATTCCCAAGAAAAAAAGCCGCGGCAATCAAGCATATGCTTGGTTGCCGCAGCCGTTTTTCTGCGCCAAAATATCGCCGGACCTCTATACGCGCAGAGGTCTGACTGTCTTTCCGCTCCGGCAGTTCTCCTGACTTGCGCCTCATTGACCTGCACACAGCCTTCTCGGGAAAGTTCCCAATGACCGACTTTCGTCATGTGTGCAGTCTCCGCGCTTACAGTGGCGGTACCGTTCGGGATTCACACCCGATTCTCTATTCTCCGCCCGACCCCGCAGGAATTCGGACGGCACCGGAGCTAAGGAAGCTCTGAATAAATCGGCAAGGATGCTCGGCGGAGGATTTTTCTTCAAGCCGAGGTTCGGAAAGTGCAGGAATACTGGATGTATTTCAAACTTTCCGAACCGAAGGATTGGAGGAAAAGACCTGTCGAGCGCCGCCGCTCTATTTATTCAGAGGTTCCCTAAGTATTCGTTTGAATCTATTCTATACACTTCCCCCAAAAAAGTCAACCGTTCCGCGCGGATTTATACTGTCGATCGGGGATGTTCCACTCTACTATGCTGTAATAATGAAAGCTTCACTTTTTCTATGAAAGCGGGAGGAGCTTTTTTACACAGGAGACAGTACGCCGTAGGGCACGGTGACTCGGCAGCGTAGAGGTTTTCGACGAAGAAGCCTTGCGGATGCGGCTTACCCCTTGCGGGTGCGTGCCGTCCGCGAAGCGGCAGGCGGTACTGACAAACCAATTTGTACGCAGTTGGTAGTTCCTGCACGGGATTGCTACAACGCCTGCGCAGCCGTTCGCGAGGAAAGAGTGCTACGGATGTGACACTGCAATCTGATGCAGGCGCCTCATTCAACAAATCCCACCCAATGTCGGCAACCGTCCTGCGGAACAATACTATGCACGGTAGCGCCGCATCATGCATTCCCCCGCACCGTACTCCGCAAAAAGCAACGCAGCCACCGCGAATCCAATCGAAATTTCTCTCCCGAAAGAGTATTGACTTTTCTGTTCCTGCCGTTATAATAAAAGCAAGAAAAGTGAATTTGGTTTCAGTGCCGTCCGAATTCCTACGGGGTCGGGCGGAGAATAGAGAATCGGGTGAAAAACCCGAACGGTACCGCCACTGTAAGCGCGGAG
>JAEDOJ010000110.1 GCA_016302015.1 Oscillospiraceae bacterium
CCTGGAGGTCGGCAAAAATTACCTTGCCCATGCCCCGCTTGGACATGAGACGGTCGGCGACCGCATAGGTTTTGCCTTCCATCTCGTCAAAATGAGCCTTGATTTCTGCGCTGGTGGTGGTGAACTCAAACTTTGTTTCTGCAAAGGGATTCTTCCCCTCTTCCTGAAGCTGCGCCAGCTTTTCCCGGCGAATTCTCACCTGATCGACCAGCGACAGCTCCTCCTGCGGTACAAACTTTGCCATATCTCTCTCCTACTGTTATTTAGCGGTTGATATCCAGAATTTCAAACTGGATGGTGCCTACGGGGGCCTCTACGTCCACAACATCACCGATGGCCTTGCCCAGCATGGCCTTGCCAAAGGGAGAATCGTCGGAGATGCGTTTTTCCATGGGGTTGGCCTCCTGAGAACCAACGATGGCGAAGACGTCGATCTCGTCAAATTCCACGTCACGTACCTTTACGGTGCAGCCCAGACCTACCACGCCCTCCTGATCGGAATCGGTGGTCTCGTCGATGACCACTGCGTAGGTCAGAATGTTCTCGATTTCAGCGATACGGCCATACAGCTTCGCCTGCTCGTTCTTGGCCTCGTCATATTCGCTGTTTTCGGAAAGGTCGCCAAAGGAACGGGCTTCCTTGATCTGCTCCGCAACCTCCTTTTCACGGGTGGTCTTCAGATAGTTCAGCTCAGCTTCCAGTTCCTTTAAACGATCTCTTGTCAGTTTGTATTCTTTAGACATGCCGAAGTTCCTCCAATATAAATTTTCCCAATGATTATAGAAGATGACAGGGATTCTGTCAAGTATTTATTCGTGAATTGCGTCGATGGCCGCCTGAAGCTGGCTGTCGTCCTTGTGCTCCACCTTGTCGTAATACAGGTCGGCATAGGTCTGTTCATCCACCTCTACAATTACATCCGGCGTGACGCCCACCTCTGCAAGGGTGACGCCGTTGGGGGTCTGATAATGCCCGGTGGAAATGGCGATGGCCGAGCCGTCGGACAGACGGAAGGTCTGCTGATAATTTGCCTTGCCGCAGGTCTGGGTGCCCACAATGACGCCCGCACCGTATTCCTGAAGGGCTGCGGCGAAGAATTCCGCCGCAGAATAGGAATCCTCGTTCACCAGCACCGCCATGGGCAGCTCCAGACAGGCTGCGTCCGAATAGTCTACGCTTTCCTCTCCTTTATAATTCACGGAGCGGAACAGCGGCCCTTCGGGAAGAAGGTAATCCAGAATTCTGACAAGCTCGTCCTTCATGCCGCCGGGATTGAAGCGAAGATCAAAGATCAGCGCGGTTGCTCCCTGAGACTGGAGGTCTTCGATGGCGGCCAGCGTATCCCGGGCGCAATGGGTGTCGAAGTTGTTGATTTTGATATAGCCCTCGCCGGTGGGCAACAGCTCATAGACCACCACATCCGTCTCGATGACCGCCCGCAGGACGGTGACGTCCATATCCTCTCCGTCACGGCGAATGGTCAGCACCAGAGAAGTCCCCTCTTCCCCACGAACCAGATCTCTGGTCTCGTTGGTGGTAAGGTCGGCAACGGATACCCCATCGATGGCAAGGATCATATCCTCCTGAAGCACACCCGCCGCCTGTGCGGGACTGTCCCTGGTGACGGAGAGAATGGTGTATCCGGGATCGTCCTCGTTCATTTTCTGAATGGTCACGCCGATGCCCACATAGGCATTGTTGTTCTGCTCCTCGTAGGAGGCGTAGTCCTCGGCGCTGACATAATAGCTCCAGCGATCTCCCGTGGCGGCAACAGCCGCCTGCGCCAGATAATCGCCCAGACTGTCGGTGTCGAAGTCGTCCACGTAATAGTGGTCGATGATCGCCAGAATTTCCTTCAGCTTTTTCTCATACTCCGCTTCGGCCTCCGCCGTCTCATTGGAGGCCGTTTCCCCTTCCGGATTGGTAATCGGGCGGCCGAGACAGCCTGCCGCCGTGACCAGAATGCAGGCGCACAGTAAAAGACAGATTAGAACCTTGAAAATCAGGTCTGTATGTTTCATGTTTCTATCCAACCTCTAAATAGTCTTTTTCCCAGAGCCCGAATTCAGGCTCTGGGATGGTAATTAACGAAGTGAAATGTAATTCATGGGGTTCTCGGTGGAGCCGTTATAGAAAATCGTGAAATGCAGGTGGGGACCGGTGGAATAACCGGTGGAGCCTACATAGCCGATGACCTGTCCCTGCTCCACATAGTCCCCTTCGCTGACCACAAAGTGGGTCATATGGGCATAGAGCGTAGAATAGCCGTCCATGTGGTTGATCGTCACATAATTTCCATAGGAATAATGGTTGGTCGCTGTGGTGACAACGCCGGACTTGGAGGCGTAAATGGGTGTGCCGGAGCTGATTGCCAAGTCCACACCGTTATGTAACGTATAATTACCGGTAATGGGATGGACACGGTAGCCGTAGGGGCTGGTGATCACCACGCCGATACCTGCGGGCAGGGGGAACATGAAGTTCTCGCTGGCACTGGGCGGCAGATTGGGTTCCGGTTCGGTTTCCGTCTCGGTATTCCCGTTGTCGCCTCCCTCCGGTTCCGTGGTCTCGGTCTGATCGCCGGTATTCTCCGTGGTGGATTCCGTGGGAGCGGGCTGGGGCGGATGGGCAGCCTGCCACTCTGCAAGCAGAGCCGCAGTGCGCTCGACTTCCAGGGCGGCGATCTGCGCTGCCAGCTCAGCTTCCGCCTGCTCGTACATCTCCGTCTCCTCGATCAGCCGTGCCTTATCCGCCAGAAGCTCGTTCAGAAGGTCTTCCGACTCCTGACGCTTGGAAGCAAGCCGTTCCTCCGCCTCTGCCAGCTCTGCACGCTTCTGTTCAAGAGAGGTCTTCTGCTCTGCCAGACCGTTCTTGGCCGCCATGACCTCGGCGGCGACGGCTCGCATTTCGTCCATCATCCGCTGGTCGGTTTTGGCGATTTCTTCAATCATGGTTCTGCAGGACAGCATATCCACAAAGGAATCTGCCTCAAAAATCACAGACCAATAGCTGACATCGCCCCGCTCCTGCATGGCACGCATACGACGCTTGTACCGCTCAAACAGCTCCTCCTGCTGAGCCTCCAGCACGTCCAGTTCTGCCTGTTTTTCAGCGATCAGGAGACTGTACTGGTGGATCTGCTCCTTGACCAGCTCCACCTCCTGACGGGTCAGCTCGATATCCCGGTCAACCTGAGACTTTTCCTCCACAATCGTCAGGGTTTTATTCTGATTTTCCTGAATCTCGTATTCCAGCTGTTCCCGCTGGGCTGCGAGATTTTCCGACTGTGCCTCCAAATCGTTGATTTCCGCCTGAATTTCATCCGAGGTCTTTGCGCTGGCCAGCATGGCGATAATCCCTGCCAGCATGGTCAGCACCAGAACGCCCGCAATGACGGAAATGATGACTCTTCTATATTTGTACATAGTTACCTCCTGTCGTACAGGTCGGCCGCCCGAAGGGGATCACACCTTCAGGAAGCGGCGAATAGACATGAGACTGCCGAAAATACCGATGAAGAAACCGGCGATAGCGCAGATTGCCGCCATGGGAATGACAACCTCGCTGAAGGGGACAAAGGTGATCAGCCGCAGTCCGGTACCGTCGATGGCCTTGCGAATGACCTCGTAAAGTCCCCACTCAATGAAGAAGGAGAACACGGTGCCCAGCAGCCCCAGGAAAAAGCCTTCCACGAAGAACGGGAAGCGGATAAAACCGTTGGTTGCGCCCACCATCTTCATAATGGCAATCTCTTCCTTACGATCCATCATCGCCAGCTTGATGGTGTTGGAAATAATGACCAGGGACACCAGGATCAGCACGGCGGCAATGGCAAGGGACGCAAAGTATAACACGTTGCGGATGGTGGCCATGGCGTTGGCGACCTTGATGTTCACATAGACCTCGGCAACGCCCTCAATCTGCTTCAGATCCTCCGTGGTCTGCTCCACCTGACCGTTGTCCTCCAGAGTGATGACATACTGGTCACGCATATACTGGGCTTCCAGGCCCTCAAACAGAGACGCGTCGGAGTCGCCGATAAAATTGTTCAGCGCCTCTTCCCTGCTGACAAACTGTGCATTGGCCACGTTATCCAGCAGATTGATGGTGGAGCCGACGCTCTTGGCATCCGCCTCGGTATAGGTTTCGTCGATGCAGACCAGAATCCGCATCTGCTTCTGAACATCCTCCACGGTGAGGCTCAGATTGTAGGAGATCAGCGTGAAGCTGTTGATAATAACCAGGCAGGCAACCGTGATGCACACAGCCGCAAAGGACATAAAGCCATGCTTGAACATGGCACGAACGCCCTCGCCCATCAGATATCCAAAATTGTTATGTTTCATAGTTGTAGTACCCGTCCATTCCGTCGCTGATGACTCTGCCCTCGTCGATGGCAACCACCCGTTTGGTGAAGCGGTCAACCAGACCCTTTTCATGCGTAACCACCATGACCGTGGTTCCCAGGGCGTTGATCTGCTCCAGCAGCAGCATGATCTCAAAGGAGCGTGCCGGGTCCAGATTGCCGGTAGGCTCGTCCGCAATGATCATGCTGGGGTTGTTAATCAGGGCTCTGGCGATGGCAACACGCTGCTGCTCGCCGCCGGACAGCTCATTGGGCAGGCGGCGGGCCTTGTTCTCCAGTCCCACCAGCTCCAGAACATAAGGAACACGCTTCTTGATTTCCTTGGTGGATGCCCCCACCACACGCATGGCAAAGGCAACGTTCTCATAGACTGTTTTGTTCTCAATGAGACGGAAATCCTGGAAGATGACGCCCAGCGTCCGGCGCATATAGGGAATGGAGGAACGCTTGATGGACTCCACCTTATAGCCGTTGACCAGAATGGAGCCGGAGGTGGGCTTCAGCTCGGCGGTGAGCAGCTTGATGATGGTGGATTTGCCGGAACCGGACTGGCCAACCAGAAAGACAAACTCACCGTCATCGATGTGCAGGTCGATTCCGTTCAGGGCGTGGGTGCCGGTTTCGTAGGTTTTCGTTACGTTGATTAAATCGATCATAGTGACACCAAGTTTCTTTTACAGCATTCGATTCTCACGGGAGGTGAGATACTTTTTTACCATCAATGCGACCTTAAAAATAATGGCGTCATCAAATTCCCGCAGATCCAGCCCGGTGAGCTTTTTGATCTTCTCCAGACGGTAGACCAGCGTGTTGCGATGGACAAACAGCTTTCTGGAGGTCTCGGAGACGTTCAGGCTGTTCTCAAAGAACATATTGATGGTAAACAGGGTTTCCTGATCCAGAGAATCGATGGAGTTCTTCTTGAAGACCTCGGACAGGAAGATTTCACAAAGGGTGGTGGGAAGCTGGTAGATCAGACGGCCGATTCCCAGATTTTCATAGCTGATAATCGTCTTTTCGGTA
>JAEDOJ010000111.1 GCA_016302015.1 Oscillospiraceae bacterium
ATCGTGGACAAAACCACCGGCGCCCTGATCTTCCTCGGCGTGGTGAATACGATTGAATAAAAAAATTCCCGGATTTTTCCGGGAATTTTTTATGTTGCGTCTTGTTTGGAATAATCCTTCCGCAGAAAATGGACGAAAAAGGGAATGCTGATCAGGCCGGTCAGAACGTCGGCAATGGGCTGAGCGGTCTGAATACCCAAAAGACCGAAGAAGCGCACCCCCAGCGCCAGTACGGGAATGAAGCACAGGCCGGAGCGCATCAGGGACAGGAAGGAGGATACGCCGGATTTGCGAATGCTCTGGTAGAGCATATTCACCGGCACGGACAGGGGCAGGAAGAGCAACCCTGCGCAGGCATAGCGGAGGGCGGCCTTGCCCATGGGCAGGACAGCCGGGTCCTTCTGCAAATAGACGACAATCTCCTCGGCAAACACAAAGCCCGCCAACGCCATAGCGCCCACGATACAAAGATCGACAAGGGTGGTAAAAATCAGCCCCTTTTTCACCCGCTGAAATTTCTTCGCCCGGAAGTTGAAGGAGGCCACAGGCTGGAAGCCCTGACTCACCCCCAGCCCCACGCACATGGCGAAGGCGGAGAAACGGTTGACCACGCTCATGGCGGAAATGGCGACGTCGCCGAAGGGCTTTGCCATATTGTTCAGCAGGCCGTTGGAAAGGGAGGCCAGACTCTGGCGCAGGAGGGAGGGAAGGCCGGAACGGATGATTTCCCAGTACACCTTCCATTTCCGGCTCACCGACCGGAGGGAAAGGGAGCTTTGCGCCATTTTCACATAGAGGATCAGCAAAATGACGAAGCTGACCAGTTGGGAAAGTGCGGTGGACAGGCCGGCGCCGTAGACCCCCAGATCCATACGGAAGATGAAAACGTAGTCGCCGAAAATATTCAGCAGAGCGCCGGAGGCAAGGCCGATCATGGCGAAGAACGCCTTGCCCTCGTAGCGGAGGTTGTTATTCAGCACCAGAGAGCAGACCATAAAGGGGCAGGAGAGCAGCACCCACAGACCGTAGTCCCGGGCGTAGGGAAGGATGGTTGGGGTGCTGCCCAGCAGGGTCATCAGGGGGGACAGAAACACCAGCCCGACCACCGCCAGCGCAGAGCCGAAGACGGCACCGGTGAAAAAGGCGGTGGAAACGTATTGGGAGGCTTCTCTGATATTTTTGTCTGCCAGCGCCTTGGAGACGTAGGTGCCGGAGCCGTGCCCCAGCAGAAAGGCGAAGGCCTGAATGATGAATTGGAGGGTATAGAGGACGCCGGTGGCGCCCTGCTGGCTGATGCCCAGCGTGCCGACGAAGTAGGTGTCGACCATGTTGTAGATGCTGGTGATCAGCATGGACACGGTGGTGGGAAGGCCAAGGCGGAGGATCAGACGGGAAACCGGGGTTTCCGTCATATTTTTATAATACTGATCGGCCTTTGTCAAGGTGGTCGCCTCCTTAACGCAGGAGCTGCCGGGCAAGGGCTTCGTTTTCGGCGGCAAGGAGGCGGAGCCGTTTCAGATTCTCCTCATTGAAGGATTCCTCCGCCAGAGCGGCGTCCATCAGGTCGTTGAGGGCGTC
Organism: Oscillospiraceae bacterium; assembly: GCA_016302015.1. The sequence continues at coordinate 1,579 of JAEDOJ010000111.1, forward strand.
TGCGGTAACCTCCTGCAAAGGCAGGTACAGATCCTGACCCAGATAATCCAGAAATCCGCTGACCTTGGGATCATAGACCACGCCCACCATGGGCACATTCTGTCCCGAGGCGAAAATCAGGGTGTGCAGACGCATGGAGACCACCAGAGACATCCGGCGGATCAGCGCCAGAACCTCCCCGCCGCTGGTACCTGCCTGGAGCACCAGATGGGGGCAGCGGAGTTTTTCCGCCACAGCCTGAGCCGCCGCCAGATCCCGGCTTGGCTCCATGGCATAGAGCAGTGGAATCAGGCGGTACTCCCGGTAGGCGTACTCCGCGGCGGCGGCAAAGGCGGAGATTTTTTCCTCAAAGCCCGGCCAGGGACGGACAGCCAGCATGACATACCCCTTGTCCTCTTCGATGCCGCTGCGATGGAGGTAGCCGTGAAGCTTCCCGTCCTCTCCGGGATCGATGAGCAGCGCCGGGTCTGCGTTCAGGTGAATCTCCGGCCGGGTCACGTTCAGCTCCCGGAGGGTTTCCTCGGAATACCGGTCACGGACGGAGATGACGTCGGCATAGCGGTTGAGAACCTTTGCGGCCCGGCGTTGGTTCCGGGGTCTGGAGATGGGGCCGATGCCGCAGCCGTAGAGCATCACACGGCAGCCGTTCTTTTTCGCCTGCCGGATGCTGTATAGATAGTAGAGCAGAGAGCGGGTGCTGGTGGCGTCCTGCATCAGCGTGCCGCCGCCGCTGATATAGAGCCTGCTTCGGCGCATCAGTCTGCCGATTTTCAGCAGATGGAAGGTGAAAACCGTGTTGACCTTGGCGCACTGCCGGGTCTCCCTGGGGTCCCGGCTGAGCGCGGTGATGGGCAGATCGGGATCAATGTCCTGAAGCTGACCCACAATTGCGCTGAGAATGGCGTTATCGCCGCAGTTCCCCTTGCCATAAGCGCCGCAGATCACCGCGCCGTCCCGAATGTTTCCGGGGCGCTGGGCACGGCGGATGACGGTGCGGTAGATAGTTTTCTGCTTTTCCAGCATGACCTCCAGGGAGAATTCCCGCCGGGTCTTTTCATACAGGGCGTCGCCCATGGCGCGGCGGGTCTCCGGGTTGGTGGCCAGAAATACCATATGCTCCGCAAGGGTCTTGACGTCCCGGGGCTGGAAGAGCAGACCGTTCACCCCATGGTCGATGAGACAGGGCACGCCCCCCACCTCGGTGGAGATGGTGGCGCAGTGCATCCGGGCGCCCTCGGGAAGGACGTAGGGGAAGCCCTCGGACAAGGAGGTGAGCATATTGACGTCCAGAGCGTTGTAGAAGCTGTCCGTGTCCGTCACCCAGCCTGCAAAGCAGACCGTTCCTTTGGGACACAGTTCCTCTGCCAGAGCGGAAATTTCCTCCTTCTGTTCTCCTTCCCCGGCGATGGCAAGACGGATGTTGGGGCACTGCTTCTGCGCCTGGGCAAAGGCACGGATCAGGGTGGTCATATCCTTGATGGGAGAAATTCTCGCCGCAATGCCGAAAACCACCGTGTCCTCCTGAAGCTCCAGACCGATGCTCCTGAGATAGTCCTCCCGGGGCAGGGGATGGCGTTCCCGGAGGAAGTCGATGCCGTTATAGAGGGTGAAAATCCGCTGGGGATCGAAGCCCCGGGAGATCAGCAGCTCCTGAATGCTGTCGGACACGCCTACCCAGGCGTCAAACCGCCGCAGAGCGATCTTGTTGATGGTTCCGTAGGTCATGGCGGCCAGCCGTCTGCCCAGATAGTCCAGACGGTAGTCGCTGTGGACGGTGGTGATCATGGGAATTCCCGCCTTTTTCTGCAAAAGCATCCCCATCATGTTGGCTCTGGCCCCGTGACAGTGGAGCACCTGATAGCCGTCATGGCGGATCATGGAGAGAATCCGCTTCCCGGCGGCGGACAGACTGCCGCCCTGGAGCACGGTGGTGGGAATGCCCAGCTTTCTGGCGTCCTCGGCGAACTCACCCTCGGTGAAACAGACCATATGCACCGTTTCGGTGTGATTCAGACCTTCCAGCAGGGACAAAACGTGGGTTTTCGCTCCGCCCACGTCGCCGCCGGAGATCAGATGAAGTATTTTCATGGAAATAAGCCCTCAAATTCAAAAGCGCTTGAATTTTCAGACTGTCAAAAAAGCTCGTAACCGCCAAAATCGGAAAATTATTTCATCCGTTGCTCTACCCTGTGCTTTGAAAAAAGAAGATTTCCGAACTATTTCAGTCGGTATTCTCTTGCTTCGCAAGAATTTTGGCTTCCATCCCAACTCCCGCCCTACCGTACCTTTGTACGCCGACGGCCGGGAGTTGGTCGGCTTCCGAACTTTTTTGCAGTCTGCCAGCGTGTGGAAAAGGGTTTTTCGACACGCTCTAAATTCAAAAACTCTTGAATTTTACCTTCTGTTCAAGTATAATCACCATTATAATATGAAAATCGGAAAATCGCAATCCCAAAACGTGATTTTCCACAGGAGGTAGCAAGTGAAAAACAAAAAACTCAACATCATTGACTATATCATCCTTCTGGTGGTGGTGGCGGCGCTGGCGCTGGTGGGCTATAAGTTCATCAAGAGCCGCAGCGACAACGCCATTGACGCGGACGTGCCCATGTCCACCGCATCCGTCCGTTTTTCCGTTCTGTGTCAGGAGCTTGACCCGGAGCTGGCGGAGAACATCGCCGCTGAGCTGTCCGCCGGTGAATATGAGATTGACGGCGTTCAGGTTTCTTCCTGCCGGATCTACAACAGCGGCAAGCTGATGGACGCCATGATCATCGATTGGGAGACCGAAGAAAAGGACGGCACCGTGGAGATGCGCTTCACCGTGGAAGCCTCTCCCACCCTGGCCAGCGGCGTGTATACCCTGGGCTGGCAGGAAATCCGTCTGGGCAAGGATTATAATCTGAAGACCCTGGGCGTGGAAATTGACGGAAGCATCGTCGGCGTGGAGAAGCTGGGATGAGCGAGCTGATCCGTTCCAGCCTGATCTGGAGAACCGTGGCCGCCATTGCGGCGTGGTTCAGCACAACGGCTGTGGCCAGGGCGTTGGGGAAGCTCCGTGCCTGTTGGCAGCGCAGCGGCTGCTACCGCCTGTTTGCCCGGCTGCTCACCGCCCCTCCCGCGGTGGAAAAAACCGGCTTCCACCGATTGCTTCAGGGATGCAACCGGAAGCTTTGCAGTCAATGGTATGCAAGGCAGATGGAGACCAGCGTGTTTCGGGAGCTTTACGGAAAGCTGCTGAAGGCGCTGCGCTCCAGCCTCTTTGTGGGGAAAATTTTTCAGGGGGGCATGGTATCCTTCCTGCTCTTCCTGATTGCGGCGTACTGGCCGGTGGACTATCTCCTCCGGGACATTCTGAAGCTGGAGGCGATTTCCTCCGTGTGGGATGAGGCCATGATCGCCTTGGGCTTCCTGTGGCTGATCCACCGCCGGGTCATGGCCGCAGATCCCATCCGCAGCCGCCTGAACTCGGCGGATCTGGCGTTGAGCTTCTATCTGCTGGCCGGACTGATTTTGCTGATGTATACCTGCACAAAGCTGTCCATCAATATTACCGGCTACCGTGCCAGTATGCAGTATATCCTGATTTTCTTCCTGGTGGTTCGACTGATCCGGGACGACCGGGATTTCCGCCTGATGTATGACGTCATGGTGCTTTTTGCCACGGTATTTGCCCTCCACGGCCTGTATCAGTTTGTGGTAGGAGCGCCCATTCCCGAAAACTGGACGGATCAGGCGGAAACCGCCGTCCGCACCAGAGTCTATTCCATCTTCAGCAACCCCAACAT
>JAEDOJ010000112.1 GCA_016302015.1 Oscillospiraceae bacterium
ATCTTGCCGTCGGGCATGATGCCGTAGAAGCCGGGAATGACGGCGCCTCTGTCCATGTGGAACAGCGCCTGCAGGGCGGGATAGGACTTTTCCTGATCCACGGTGCCGTCGTAGTGGAAGTAGAGCCACTGGGTGGCGTCGATAAAGTCAAAGCCCAGATAGTCGGCCATGAGCCGGGCGGAGAAATATTCGCCTCTGGAGACCAGCTCCTCCGTGGAGATGCGGCCTTTCAGCATTTTGGCTTTCAGAGCGTCAAATTCGGACTCCAGATCGGTCTTCAGACCCAGTTCGTCCCGAATGCTCAGATAGCGCTGACGGAAGGTGTCGAAAATATCGTCAAAGGAAACGCCGTACTTCATATGCGCGAAGCACAGGTACAGCAGATCGGTAATCTTGGTATCCTCAGAAAACCGCTTGCCTGCGGCGGAGACGACCACAACCCGGCGGGAAGGGTCGGAAAAAACAATGTCGTGAATTTTTCTGTATTGTTTGGCGTCGGCCATGGAGGTGCCGCCAAACTTCAACGCTTTTAACATGGAGGTTCTCCTTTATCTTTGTTATCGCAGAGAGGCAATGAAGCAGGAGGGGTCAATTTCCCGGCGCTGCTTTGCCCAGGCGTGGACTTCTTCCACGGAGACGGGCATGGTGATGATGCCGCAGTCCATAATTTTTTCCACCCGGGCCTGGAGCCACTTGTCCATGCCGTTGGTGCGGATATAGTAAGCGCGAAGCACGCTGGAATTGTCCACCTTAACAGGGGTCAGCCGGTCGGTGTAGAAGCTGCGGACGCCTTCGGTGATGTCCACGCAGTCCTGCATCACATTATATGCGGTGGGATACCGGCCTGCGCCCTGACCGTAGAAGCTCTGCTTGCCGATGTGCTTCCCGGTGAGGGAGATCAGATTGTAGTTCTGAGGAATTGCGGATTCCGGCATGGTGGAGGGGACGAAGGAAGGCTCGATGTAGGCGGCAACGCCGTTTTCCAGCTTCCGGGAGGCCGCCAGCAGCTTGCAGGTGCGGCCCAGATGCTTGCAGACGTTGATGTCGGCGTCTGTAACGTGCTCGATGCCCTCTACGGCAACGTCAGCCTCATCGATGACGCAGCCATAGGCAATATTGGAGGAAATGACCAGCTTCCGGCGAACGTCCGCGCCGTTGAGATCGTCGGCGGGATTGGCCTCCGCATAGCCAAGGCGCTGAGCCTCCGCCAGGGCAGAGGAGAAGCTGCTGCCGGTGCGGGTCATGGTGTCTAACATAAAATTGGTGGTGCCGTTCATAATGCCGCTGATCCGGATCACCGGTTCCTGATCCGCGCAGCGCTTCAGGCTGGTCAGCCAGGGAATGCCGCCGCCGGCTGCCGCGGTGCAGCGCAGAGCGACCTTATGCTCCATGGCCAGAGAAACCAGCTCGGTATAGTGCTTGGCAATGAGGAGCTTGTTGGCGGTAACCACGTTTTTGCCTGCTTTGAGAGCGCCGGTGACCCATTCGTAGGCGGGATGGAGTCCGCCGATGACTTCGATGACCGTGTCGATGGTTGTGTCAGCAAGAACCTCGTCGATGTTTTTGGCAATGGGGCAGGTCACGCCTTCCGGAACCACCAGACTCAGGGCGCAGGCAACCTCCATATCCTGTCGTTTCGTAAGAAATTCATAAACTCCGAAACCAACGGTACCGAGACCCAGCAACGCAACACGCATGGGTTTGCAATTTGTCATATAAAAACGCCTCTTTTCGCAAGCAAATGTCCACGAGAGAAAAACACTTGCATTTTTCTGAGAAACAGTATATCATATACCTATGAAAAAGGCAAGGGATAATCAAACAAAAAAATACAAAATTGTGAATGTTCACCCAAAAGAACATGGATAGGAGCAGTCTATGATGTATCAAAGTACGAGAAACGCCGAGTTAACCGCCAGTTCCACGGCGGCGGTTTTGCAGGGACTGGCGTCGGACGGCGGTCTTTTTGTGACAAAAAGCTATGAAGGCTTTGACTGGGAAGGCACCCTGAAGCTGGACACCCTGGGCATGGCGGAAAAAATTCTGGGGCGGCTGCTGCCCGACTTCGAGGACATGAAGGGGCTGGTGAAGAGGGCCTATACCAACAAGTTCGAGACAGAGGAGCTGACCCCGCTGGTAAAGGTCGGCGACCGATATGTGCTGGAGCTGTTCCGTGGGCCAACCTCTGCCTTTAAGGACGTGGCCCTGTCCATGCTGCCCCAGTTGATCACCGCCGCAAGGGAGCAGGAGCAGGTCTCGGAGGAGATTTTGATCCTCACCGCCACCTCCGGGGATACGGGCAAGGCGGCCTTGGCGGGCTTCCGGGACGTGCCGGGAACCAAAATCATTGTATTTTATCCCGATGAGGGCGTTTCCAAGGTGCAGAAGGCGCAGATGGTCACCCAGGAGGGAGAAAATGTCTGCGTCTGCGCCGTCCGGGGCAATTTTGACGACACCCAGACCGGCGTGAAGATGATCTTCTCCCAGGGTGTGCCGGAGGATTGCGGGGTTCGTCTGTCCTCTGCCAACTCCATCAATATCGGACGGCTGGCGCCTCAGGTGGTCTACTATTTCAAGGCCTACAAGGATCTGCTGGACTGCGGCAGGATTCAATTGGGAGAAAGGGTGGATTATGTGGTTCCCACCGGGAATTTCGGAGATATTCTGGCGGGCTATCTGGCAAAGCGCATGGGACTGCCGGTAGGGACGCTGGTTTGCGCCTCCAACCGGAACGATGTGCTGACGGACTTCCTCCGCACCGGAACCTATGACCGCCGCAGACCCTTCTATAAGACCCTGTCTCCCTCCATGGACATTCTGGTTTCCAGCAATCTGGAACGGCTTTTGTTCCTGCTGTGTGAGGACGAGGACGAGGTGGCAGGCTATATGAGGTCTCTCCGGGAAGAGGGCTGCTATACCGTGTCCTCTGAGCTGCTGGAAAAGCTGCATCAGGAATTCGGCTGGGGCTGCTGCGACGACGACCAGACCAAGGAAACCATCGGCAAGGTCTGGCAGGAGGAAAAATATCTCATGGATACCCACACCGCCGTAGCGTGGCGGGTGGCGGAGCGTCTGGAAACCCAGGCTCCTGTGGTGGTCTTGTCCACGGCCTCTCCCTATAAGTTCCCGGCGGCGGTGTTGACGGCCATCGGCGGCGATGGGGAAGGGGACGAATTTGATATCATGTCCCGTTTGAACGAACTGACCGGAGTTCCCATTCCCGAAGGTCTGGCAACGCTGCAGAAAAAACCTGTTTTGCATCATGCTGTGATTGATCGGGAGGAAATGCAGGCCTATGTGCTGGGCAAGGTTGCAAATTGGGGAAAGTAATTTGAAAAAAAGGCTTGCGAAAATCCAAATTTGCGGTATACTATACGTAGGAATCTGTACAATAAATTACGGAGGTAGAGAATATGAATAACAAGACTTTGAAGCTGGTTCTTTCCATCGTCGGCGGTGTTGTCGTAGTCGGCGCAATTGCGGTCGCCCTGATCCACTTCTGGGAAGACATCAAGAATCTGTGCCCCGCCTGCCGCGAAGACAAGATGGATGAAATCGAGGATTTCGCAGACTACGAAGCGTAAGAAAAAATAGGCAGCACTCCGGTTCTCCCGGGGTGCTGCTTTCTTTCCTTTTTAAGGAAACAGGCGGGCAGTCAGGCTTGCCATGAAAAACCCGGTAAGATCCGCCAATACTGCGGCGGGAATGGCGTATCTGGTTTTTTTGATGCCTGCGGCGCCGAAATAGACGGAAATGGTGTAGAAGGTGGTTTCCGTGCTGCCCAACATAATGGCGGCAGTCCGCCCCACCGGGGAGTCTACGCCGTAGACTCCCATCAGGTCAGCGCCCACCGCCAGGGCGGCGCTGCCGGAGAAGGGGCGCAACAGCATCAGCGGCAGGGTTTCCACGGGGATGCCCAGAAAGGCGGTCACGGGGGCAAGCCAACGGGACAACTGGTCGATGGCGCCGGAGGCACGGAGCATATGTACCGCCGAAAGCAGCATGACCAGAGCCGGCGCGATGGTAGCTATGAGCTTCAGTCCTTCCAGACCGCCGGTCAAAAGGCCGGAATACACATCCACCTTTTTTGCCAGAGCGTAGCCGGAAACAAGAAGCATGAGGACAGGAACCAGCAAGTCAGCCATGGGCAGCCTTCCCCATCAGCTTTGCGGCGATAATTCCAACGGCCACGGAACAGACCGAGGTGATCCAGACGGCGGGCAGAATGGAAAAGGGAGAGCCTGCACCGTGGGCGCTGCGCAGGGCGGCAACGGTGGTGGGCAGAAGCTGGATGGAGGCGGTGTTCATGACAATGAGCAGACACATTTCGTCTGTGGCATAGGAAGCCCTTGACAGCTTCTGCATACGCTTCACCGCCGCAATCCCCATGGGCGTGGCGGCATTGCCCAAACCCAACAGATTTGCGGATACGTTGGAGGTCAGACAGCCCAGGGCGACGTCGTCCCTGCTGGCGGTTGGAAACAGCCTCCGAAAAACCGGACGCATGAGCCTGCCCAGTTTTTCCGTCAGACCTGCCTGCTCCATAACCTTTGCAAGGCCGCTCCACAGGCACAGAGGGCCGGCCAGAGAAATGCACAGGGTGATGGCGGAGGAGGCGCCCTCCAAAAAAGCGGAGGCAAGCCCACCGCCGTGATCCGACAGGATTCCGGACAGAAAGGAAAATACCAACATTCCGACCCAAACAAAGCTCATTATCAAGATGATTCCCCCTTGGTGGACATCTTATTCACCTGGACAAATTATTATGCAAGATACTTGACTTGACATAAAAAATATGGTACTATTAATTTAGGTCGAAAAAGTCTAAGGAGTGAGGACATGAAAGCGACCGGCATTATTCGTAAGGTAGACGAACTCGGACGGGTTGTCCTCCCTATCGAATTGCGGCGAACTCTTGGAATTGAGGAACGGGATCCATTAGAGATTGCTTTGGAAGAAGACAGACTTATTTTGCGGAAGCATGAGACGGCCTGTATTTTCTGCGGAAGCTGTGAGGATTTGCTGGAATATCGTGGGAAATTGCTCTGTGAGAAATGTCTACAAGAGATCGATGAATTGAGAGACTGAGCAGAAAAGGTGCTGTGAAAACAGCACCTTTTTTGCGTATAAATCCCTAAAACAGGTCAGATTTCTGCAAAAAACGCAGAAATCATGATAGACATACCATCACGGCTCCCGCTGAGGAGGAAACTCCGGGTTTGCACCGTCCACAGCTCCGAGGAAACTCCGTGTTGACGCCGTCCACGGCTCCGAAGAAACTCCGGATTTGCACCGTCCACGGCTCCCTCTGATGAGGGAGCTGGCGGCGAAGCCGACTGAGGGAGAGAAAAA